>JAFYDQ010000087.1 GCA_017544705.1 Lachnospiraceae bacterium
ATCCCGTCCGGTCTTCCGACAAATCCCTGCATGATACAGGGCATGCTGTCGACCGCTTTTTGCCCGAGCACTTCCGGATAAGTTAAAACCGTTCTCCATCCGAGGAATTTCAGTCCTTCTTTTTCCACGATGACTTCAAACATCTTCTGCGCCTGGGCACGTTTTAATTCATTCTGCGGGAAGAAGAACATACCGACCGCATATTCCCGCTCACCGCCGATCTCGATCTTAAGCTTCTTGCAGACTTTTTTAAAGAAGGGATGCGGAATCTGCGTTAAGATCCCGACACCGTCTCCGGTCTTCCCTTCCGCGTCTTTTCCGGCTCTGTGCTCGAGATTTTCAACAATCTTCATCGCGTCATCCACGATCGCCCTGCTTTTTACGCCTTTGATATTGACGATCGCGCCGATCCCGCAGTTATCATGTTCATATTCCGGTCTGTATAATCCGTTTCCCATCACAAATACTCCTGTATCCGTATCTCCTTATTCCACATCCTGCAGGGCATCAAATCCCTCTTCGCCGGTGCGGATCTTAACAACATTCTCAACATTGTAGACAAAGATCTTGCCGTCTCCGATATGACCCGTGTACAGTGTCTTCTTGGCTGCCTCGATGACTTTCTCCACGGGGATCTTGGAAACGACCACTTCGACTTTGACCTTCGGAAGCAGGGTCGCATCCATTTCAACACCTCTGTAGCGCTCTCCTGCACCCTTCTGGATACCACAGCCCATGACCTGGGTTACCGTCATACCGGTCACGCCGAGATCGTTCATGGATTTCTTCAGGGCATCGTAGCGGTTCAGTCTTGCGATGATCACGACCTTATGAATACCGGACTCTGATACGACCGGTGCCATGGTTACCGGTACGGCTGCATTCTTCTTCGCCTCGGAAGCCTTCTCGTAATCGTCTTCGCCAAGATCTGTGTTCTCGTTGACATCCATGGTCATGGTGTTGGATACATCCATGATCGCAAAGCCCGAGTAAGCGGACGGAAGGCCATGCTCTTTGGAATCAAGACCGGTGATCTCTTCTTCTTCCGATACACGCAGGCCGATGGTTTTCTTGATGATATAGAATGCGATGGTGATCGTAACGACCGTCCAGGCGATGGTCACGCCCATGCCGCCAAGCTGTTTGCCAAGCTGCGCAAATCCGCCGCCGTAGAATAAACCTTCCGTGATCCCTGCAAGTTCAAATCCGGGCGCGGATGAAGTTGCAAAGAGACCTACCGCTATGGTACCCCAGATACCGTTCATCATATGTACCGCGATCGCACCGACCGGATCGTCCACATGAGCCACATGGTCCATGAACCAGACACCGAATACGACCAGAAGTCCTGCTACAAGACCGATGATGGCGGCACCTGTACAGTCTGTGACATCACAGGGAGCCGTAATGGCTACAAGGCCTGCAAGGGATGCGTTTAAGCACATCGAAACATCGGGCTTTCCGTATTCTACCCAGGTAAAGATCATGCAGGTAACGGTTGCGACTGCCGGTGCCACCGTTGTTGTTAAAAATACGGAACCGAGTGTCGGGATATCCGTAGCGGCTGCACCGTTGAAACCGTACCAGCCAAGCCAGAGGATGAAGACACCGAGTGCAGCAACGACCAGGTTATGGCCCGGGAATGCATTGACTTTTTTGACTTTTCCGTCTGTACCCTTTACGAACTTACCGATTCTGGGACCAAGCATCCAGGCACCGATCATGGCACAGATACCGCCGACCATATGGATACAGTTGGAACCTGCGTAATCATGGAAGCCCCACTGTGCAAGGAAACCGCCGCCCCAGGTCCAGTGCGCTTCGATCGGGTAGATGATCGCCGAGATCACGGCCGAGTAAACGCAGTAGGATGAAAACTTCGTACGTTCTGCCATGGATCCCGATACGATCGTTGCCGTTGTCGCACAGAATACCAGGTTGAATACAAATGCCGAATAATCAAAGTTTCCGTAGTTTGTTAATACGTCAAAGGAAAACTTTCCGGCAAAACCGTTTAACATGTTTTCCCCAAGCATCAAAGATGCGCCGCAGATAAACCACATCACGGTACCGATACAGAAATCCATCAGGTTTTTCATGATGATGTTTCCTGCGTTTTTGGCTCTGGTAAAACCGGTCTCACACATTGCAAACCCTGCCTGCATCCAGAACACCAGGGCTGCACCGATCAGGAACCAGACGCCGTATACTTCTGAGTTGATTGCCTGTAAAATTTCTCCTGTCATAATATTTCCTCCTCATACTTTTTTATTGAAAAAGCGCAATCCCTTAACGGAATTGCGCCTTTGCAATCAAAGATTTTATACATAAAACAACATTTTACTATAGGTCGGATAAGGCAGTACCGCTGCCGGCATCGTTGCTTCCATCGCGTCTGCGATCTCACGGATCTGCTGCATGTCGGTAAATACCGGATCATGGTAGAACTGTGCTTTCTTCAGTTCGTCCGCAAGTCCTTCCGCTTTTGCGATATCCTTCTGCAGCTTCTCAGCCTTCGCACTCAGCTGGTCAAACTGTCCGGAAAGATCTGCCAGTGCCTTTTCCTCCGCCTTTGTGGAGATCGTCTTGCTGACTGCTTTCTTGCCCAAGATCTCATCGGTTAACTGTTTCATATAGGCAACTGCCGCCGGCATGAAATCCTGACGGAGCATTTCCAGAAGCGTGCATGCCTCAATATGCAGTGTCTTCGTGTAGTTCTCAAGCAAAATCTCATATCTTGAACGGATTTCTGTTTCGGTGTAGATACCGTGTTTCGTGAACAGGTCGACGTTTTTCTTGTCGAGGAGTTTCGGCAAAACTTCCGGTGTGGATTTTAAGTTATAAAGTCCTCTCTTCTTGGCCTCTGCCACCCACTCGTCCGTATAGCCGTTTCCGTTAAAGAGTACACGGCTGTGTTTCTTTAAGGTTTCCTTGATCAGGTCATGTACTGCGGTCTCAAAGCTCTTTTTCGGAACACTCTTAAGCTTTGCATAAAAGCTTGCCAGTGCGTCCGCAACCGCCGTATTTAAGATGATGTTCGGCGTAGCTACGGAAGCGGAAGAACCTAAGGACCTGAATTCAAATTTGTTGCCGGTAAATGCAAACGGGGATGTCCTGTTACGATCCGTTGTATCTCTTGTAAAGTGCGGGATGACTGCCGCGCCTGTTTCCATGACGACTTTTCCGCTCTTTTTGAAGAACTTGTCCTTAATGATCGAATCCACGATCTCTGTGAGTTCATCGCCAAGGAAGATCGAGATGATCGCCGGCGGTGCTTCGTTTGCGCCGAGTCTGTGGTCGTTTCCTGCCGATGCAACGGAAAGCCGCATCATATCGGCATATTCGTCAACGGCTTTGATGACTGCCGTTAAGAATAACAGGAACTGTTCGTTCTCAGCCGGTGTCTTACCGGGATCCAAAAGGTTGACACCTGTGTTTGTGGACATCGACCAGTTGTTGTGTTTCCCGGAGCCGTTGATGCCCGCGAACGGTTTCTCATGCAGCAGGCAGATGAATCCATGCTTTTCGGCCACTTTTTTCATCACTTCCATCGTCAGCTGGTTGTGATCAACAGCTACGTTGGTCGTATCAAAAACCGGTGCCAGTTCATGCTGGCAGGGTGCCACTTCGTTATGTTTGGTCTTAACGGGGATCCCGAGTTTCCAGAGTTCCTCATCCAGATCATGCATGTAAGCCGATACTCTCGGTCTTAATGCGCCAAAGTAGTGGTCATCCATCTCCTGACCTTTGGGAGCCGGCGCACCGAGAAGTGTTCTGCCGGTGAAGATCAGGTCGCGTCTCTTTGCGTAGTCTTCTTTATCGATCAGGAAATATTCCTGTTCCGGTCCGACGGTCGTTGTCACGCGTTCCACATCATCTTTGCCGAACAGTTTCAGGATCTGTACGGCTTCCTTGCTTAAAGCGTCCATGGAACGGAGCAGCGGTGTCTTTTTATCCAATGCCTCACCCGTGTATGCACAGAACGCTGTCGGGATGTAGAGTGTTCCGTCCTTGATGAAGGCGGGTGATGAAGGATCCCATGCCGTGTAGCCTCTGGCCTCGAATGTGGCGCGGATCCCGCCTGATGGGAAGGAAGAAGCATCCGGTTCACCCTTGACCAGTTCCTTTCCCGAGAACTCCATGATGATCTCGCCATTGTCGGTCGGTGTGATAAAACTGTCATGCTTTTCGGCAGTATAGCCGGTCAGCGGCTGGAACCAGTGCGTATAATGCGTCGCGCCGTTTTCGACTGCCCACTCCTTCATGGCCAGCGCAACCGCATTGGCTACATCCAGCTCCAAATGTGTTCCCTTTTCGATCGTCTTCTTCAGTGCTCTGTAGACGTCCTTGGGAAGCTTGTCTCTCATCACTCTGTCCGTAAACACCTGAGAGCCATACAGTTCCGGAATTGTTTTTTCCATGCTCGTTTCCTCCTCTTATTAATTGAATAAATATTAAGAAAGGCGCCGGATCCATTGGGATCAAGCGCCTTTGCTTTCTTTGAAAAATAACTCTGTTTGATTTTTACTTAAACACCGCTGTTTCCGTAGTTGGACAACACTCTTGCGGACGGGTCGTTTACGTTGCAGCCTTCCCATGCCTTGTTCGGCATCCAGAAATCCACGATCATCTCTCCCTGTCCCGGATAGAATTTCTCGAAGATCTCACGGTAGAGCAGCGATTCTTTCGTAAACGGCGGTACATATGTGTACTGTTTTCTCTTTTGCTCGAATTCTTCATCTGTGTAAACGGTTTCGGCATAAGCCTTTAAGTCATCCACCATGGAATGTCCGACCGCATCGGAGAACGCTGCTTTTTCACGGTAAAGAATGTCGTGTGGCAGGTAATCGCCTTCAAATGCATGCCGAAGCAGGTACTTACCGATTCCGTAGGTGTTCATCTTCTTTTCCGGGTCGATCGCCATTACGTAGGAGACAAAATCAAGATCCCCGAACGGTACCCTGGCTTCCAAGGCATTGACCGAAATACATCTGTCGGCTCTGAGCACATCATACATGTGAAGTTCCCGGATCCGCTTTTCGGATTCCTTCTGGAATTCTTCGGCATTTGGTGCGAAATCGGTATATTTGTATCCGAACAGTTCGTCTGAGATCTCACCGGTTAAGAGCACCCTGATATCCGTGTTTTCATGGATCCATTTGCACAGAAGATACATGCCCATGCTGGCACGGATCGTTGTGATATCAAAAGTGCCAAGCAGGCGGATCAACTCTTCGAGGGAGGTAGTGACCTCATCCTTCGTCATATATACTTCAGTGTGGTCGCTTCCGATGTAGTCGGCCACCTGCCTGGCATACTTTAAGTCGATCGCATCCGTTTCCATTCCGATCGCAAACGTTCTGATCGGTTTATCGCTCTTCTTTGCGGCGATCGCGCAGACCAGGGAAGAATCCAGACCGCCGGATAACAGGAATCCGACTTTTGCATCGGCGATCAGTCGTTTTTCAACGCCTGCAACCAGTTTGGTGCGAATGTTTGCGCATACCGTTTCAATGTTGTCTGTAATGACCTCTTTGACTTCGGTCATGTCGCGGTAGCAGATGAATTTGCCGTCTTTGTAGTAATGTCCCGGCGGGAACGGCATGATCTTATCACAAAGACCCGTTAAGTTCTTGGCTTCGCTTGCAAGCACCATGACGCCGTGCTTATCATAGCCGTAATACATCGGCCGGATCCCGATCGGATCTCTTGCTGCCACAAAGCTATCCGTTTTGGCATCATAGAGGATCAGGACAAATTCCGCATCCAGTTTTGCAAACATCTTCTCCCCGTACAGTTCATACATGGGAAGCAGGATCTCGCAATCACTGTCGCTTTTGAACG
>JAFYDQ010000088.1 GCA_017544705.1 Lachnospiraceae bacterium
AAGATCGAAGAGCATGTGCACAATGTCGGTACGCATGACCGCTGCGGCTGCACGATCGAGCCGATGGCCAAGAAGCAGTGGTTCGTTGCCATGGAAGAACTGGCAAAACCGGCAATTCAGGTACTGAAAAACGGCATGGAGGGCAAGACGGACGACCCGATGGGGACGCTTAAATTCGTGCCGGAATCCTTTGGCAAGACTTACCTCAGGTGGCTTGAAAACATCAAGGACTGGTGCATCAGCAGGCAGCTCTGGTGGGGACACAGAATCCCTGCTTATTATTGTGATGATTGCGGTGAGATCGTGGTGGGAAGAGAAACACCCGCCGTTTGTCCAAAATGCGGTGGTACGCATTTTACGCAGGATGAAGATACTCTTGATACCTGGTTTTCCTCTGCCCTGTGGCCATTCTCGACTTTGGGCTGGCCCGATAAAACGGAGGATCTTGAATACTTCTATCCGACGGATGTGCTGGTAACGGGTTATGACATCATCTTATTCTGGGTCATCCGCATGGTCTTCTCCGGCATCGAGCATACCGGAAAGTCACCGTTTCATACGGTTCTGATCCACGGCCTGATCCGTGACTCGCAGGGCCGGAAGATGAGTAAATCGCTGGGGAACGGCATCGATCCGCTCGATGTGATCGAGCAGTACGGTGCGGATGCACTCCGGCTTACGATCATGACCGGAAACGCACCCGGAAACGATATGCGTTTCTATTACGAGCGTGTCGAAAACAGCCGCAACTTTGCCAACAAGGTCTGGAATGCTTCCCGTTTCATCATGATGAACATGGAAAACGTGACCCTTACAAAACCGGATGCTGCAGACTTGGAGCCGGTCGATAAATGGATCTTAAGCAAGCTCAACAATGTTATCAGGGATGTTACCGACAACATGGAGAAATATGAGCTCGGGATCGCGGTCGGCAAGATCTATGATTTTATCTGGGACGAATTCTGCGACTGGTATATCGAGATGGTCAAGCCCAGACTCTACAATTCGGATAATGCCGTAAGCAAGAATGCGGCACTCTATACCGCAAGGGAAGTGCTGATCGATGCCCTGAAGCTGCTGCATCCTTATATGCCGTTTGTAACGGAAGAGATCTTCTGCACGCTGCAGGATGAAGAAGAATCGATCATGATCTCATCCTGGCCGGTATATCGCGATGACCGTGATTTTGCAGCAGATGAAAAAGCGATCGAGCGCATCAAGGAAGCGGTCCGCATGATCCGCAACTTAAGAAGCGACATGAACGTACCGCCAAGCAGGAAGGCACAGGTTTATGTGGTCACGGCGGATGCGGATGTGGCCAAGACCTTTACGGACGGCAAACTGTTCTTTGCGCAGCTTTCCTATGCTTCGGACGTGCTCGTGCAGAACGACAAGACGGGCATCGTCGATGATGCGGTCTCCGTTGTGATCGAGAAGGCCACGATCTACATTCCATTTGCGGAACTGGTGGACATCGCGCAGGAGAAGGAGCGTCTTACCAAAGAGAAGAAGCGCCTGGAATCCGAGATCGCAAGAGCGAACGGCATGCTGAACAACGAGAAGTTCTTAAGCAAGGCACCGGAAGCCAAGATCGCAGAGGAAAAAGAGAAGCTGAACAAATATACACAGATGCTCTCACAGGTCGAGGAGAGGCTCGCTACCCTGTGAGCATCACGATATTGAGCAAAACAGTGGTTTTATGTTATACTTAATTTAGAGAAATAGGGTCTTTTCGCTGTTAGCTTTTGGGGAAACAGTTAACTTTACGGAAAGGGGGAAAATGTATGGCGCTGAATTCGGATTGCCGCGTAACCATATCGGCAGATCAGATGTCTGCGACTTTGCATTTGACGCCCCCGCCGCAGGGGGAACCCTACACCGTGGAGGACCTGGCCGATCATCTTCGGCATAACGGCGTCAACTACGGGATCATCTTTTCCGCGCTGGAGGATACGATCAAGGCGAACGCCTATCCCAGGGATGTCGTTGTGGCACAGGGGAAAGAAGCGGTCCACGGGGTCAACGGCTACTATGAATTCTTCTTTGAGCAGGATAATCAGAAGAATAAGCGGCCCCTCATCCGTTCGGACGGTTCCGTGGATTACCAGAGCATGAACGTGATCCATAACGTCAGGGCGGGCGATAAGTTAGCGGTTTATCATCCGGCGATCGAAGGCAGCCACGGCATGGACGTGGGCGGAAGAGAGCTTCGTGCGCATCCCGCCAAAGACCTTCCCGAGTTGCACGGCAACGGATTTGACAGATCCTATGACGGGCTGACCTATACGGCCAATATCGAGGGCAAAGTCGAGTACGACAATTACAAGCTCTTTGTCAAAGACGTCTATGAATTCAAAGGCGATCTGGACCAGATCGTCGGCAAGATCGATTTTCGCGGAGACGTGATCGTGCACGGCAATGTCTGCACCGGAACCATGATCCGCGCGAGCAAGAGTATCACGGTCGAAGGAAGCGTGGAGGCGGCAACGCTGATCGCGGACGGAGACATTGTACTGAAAAAAGGCATGCAGGGCGGCAAGAAGGCAAAGATCGTCAGTGGCGGCAGCATCTATGCGAACTTTATCGAGTTCACGGATGTGGAAGCCAAAGAAAACGTGGAAGCCAACATCATCTTAAACTGCCGCGTCAATGCCGGAAAAGATATCGTGGTATCCGGGAAACGCGGTGCCATTGTGGGCGGCAGCGTTTATTGTGTCGGAACCGTCTCCACAACGCTCCTCGGCAACAACGTGGGGATCAGGACCAGAGCGGCGGTCGGTGCCGGTGAGGATATCGACAAACGCAATCACCTTCTTCGGGTGAAATGCGATTCGACCAAGGAAAGCCTTGCGAAGACCATGATCGAGATCCAGACGTTCAAGACGAATGTTTCCGCAACCGAGAGCAAGGAAGTGCGGGAAGCGAAAATGAAACAGCTGGAGCGGCGAAAGGTGCGGGACGAGCGGCTTTTGGAACACGTCGAGAAAGAGCTTGCCAAGATACGGGAAATGATGGATATTGCCAAGGAAGCCAAAGTCACGGTAAGTTCGACGGCTTATTCCAACTGCCTGATCCGGATCGACGATCAGGAGCTGGAACTGAAGAGCAATGAAAATAACGTGGAGTTCTTCCGGGAACCGATGACGGAAGGGATTTCACGAAGACCGGCGGTATAACAATGATCAATTTTGAAGAAGAACTGAAAAAATTCCATCCCAGCATGGAAGTGGATGAAGTGGAAGATGCAGTATTTGACCATGATCTGACGGACATGACCGATATCATGCTCTCGATGATGAAGCAGGCAAAGGATGCCGGACAGTCCGCGCAGCCGCCGCAGCCTCCGCAGCAGCCATTACAGGGGACAACGGTAATCTGATATGAAATGCTATGTGTGCGGAAACAGACTCTCCGAGCATGATTTTTGCACAGCCTGCGGAGCGGATGTAGGTGCGTACAAGAAGATCATGAAGACTTCCAACGCGCTTTACAACGACGGACTGGAGAAAGCAAAAGTCAGGGACTTATCCGGTGCGGTAAGCAGCCTGCGTCTGAGTCTTAAATTCAACAAACGGAATATCCAGGCAAGGAATCTGCTTGGCCTCATCTATTTTGAAATGGGTGAGGCTGTTTCTGCTATGTCGGAATGGGTCATCAGCAAGAATCTGGAAGGAAGCAAGAACATCGCGGATGATTTTATTACGGCACTGCAGTCGAATCCCACACAACTGGACACGATCAACCAGACCATTAAGAAATATAACCAGGCACTGAATTACTGCCACATGGATTCGCAGGATCTTGCGATCATCCAGCTTAAAAAAGTCCTTTCGATCAACCAGAACCTGATCGTCGGCTACCAGCTGCTGGCCCTGCTCTATATCGCATCCGAGGATTATGAGAAGGCAAAGCAGACGCTGCTTCGTGCGATCAAGATCGATACAAAGAATACGACAACGCTGTCCTATCTGAAGGAAGTGGACCGCATCTTACAGGAGCGGGCGGAAAAGGAAGGCGGCAAGAAAAGAAAAGGCCAGGGCGAGGTCTACAGTTACGTTTCCGGAAACGAGACCATCATTCAGCCGGGCTACGCCAAGGAGAAGATCGGCTTTTCGAGTATCATCAATATCGTGATCGGTATCGTGGTCGGGCTTGCGATCTGCTGGTTCCTGGTGCTGCCTGCAAGGATCGAGAAGGCAACGGCGGAAAACGATGCGAAATTTATCAGTGTCAGTGAACAGCTGACGGCGGAACAGGCCGATAAGGAAATGGTCAGGGAGCAGCTGGTCGAGGCGGAACAGAAGGCGGAAGACCTGCAGCTGCAGATCGATGAGATGACCGGTAATGCGGGCTCTGTTACGATCAATGATTACTTGAACCAGGCATGCACGATCTATCTGGAGGATCCGGACAATGCGGAGGGCATCATGGAAGCGCTCGGCAACATTTCTCCGGAGGCACTTGCCGAGGTTTCCTCGACCTTTTCGAATCTTTATACCAAGTTGTACAGCGCGGCCGGGCTTCGCGCGGTCAAGCAATACATGGACAAAGGGCGCGCGGCAATGCGCTCCAGTGATTACCAGGTGGCGATCGAGCAATATGAGAAGGCGTGGGCCCTGGATTCTTCCGACTCCGATATTCTCATGAACCTGGCACATGCGTACAGACTATCCGGGGATACGCAGAAGGCGGATGAGCTGTATATCCAGCTCATGCGTGATTTTCCGGATACACAGAACGCCATTGACGCGGAAGGCTATATCACTGCACCTGTGGGGTAAACCGTACATATGAAGGGTATGGCAGACGGAACAATCAACCGGATCAATTTTTTAAGTGAAGTCGGGATCGATGACGATGCAGCGGATACGCTGCTGCGCCAGACGTTCGAGACGATCTTTTTTGATAACGTAAACGGGCTTGTGTACAGGACGAGCGAGGATGCCTGGTGTATCGTGGATACCGGGAACCAGGATGTGCGCTCGGAAGGCATGAGCTACGGCATGATGATGTGTGTGCAGATGGACCGGCAGGACATCTTTGATAAGCTGTGGACATTTGCGACAAGATATATGCTGATTCATGATGGCCCCTACCGGGGCTATTTTGCGTGGTCCGTTGCCCCTGACGGCCATGTCAATCACAAGAGTCCCGCGCCCGACGGGGAAGAGTATTTTGCGGCAGCGCTGTTTATGGCTTCCGCCAGATGGGGCGAGGGAGAAGGGATCTTCGAATATGCGGGACATGCAAAGGAACTGCTCAGAAGCTGCCTGCATCAGAAAGCGCTTGTGGCGGGCGGAGAACCGATGTGGGAGCCTGCCAACTTCTATATCCGGTTTGTGCCGGATATGAAGGTCACCGATCCGAGTTATCATCTGCCGCATTTCTATGAAATCTTTGCGCGCCTGGCCAATAAAGGGGATCGTGAATTCTGGAAAAGGGCCGCGCAGGCGAGCAGGGAGTTTTTGGTAAAATCCGCACATCCCGTAACCGGGCTTTCTCCCGAATATGCAGACTATGACGGCAAGCCGCTGCTGCTGTTCGATAAGCCCTGGGAGTTCTATTCGGATGCCTACCGGGTTATGGAGAACATTGCGCTTGACCATCTCTGGTTCGGAGACCATCCGGAAGAGGACGATATCACGACCAGGATCCAGGACTATTTTGCCACGCAGGATCTGGATCATCTCTATGCATCTTCGATCGACGGCACATTAAGTGATGAACCGGTCATGCATCCGGTGGGACTGATCGCAACGCTTGCCGCGGCATCTGTTTCTTCCAAGAGCGAACATAGGTTGATGTTTTTGAAGAAATTCGTGGAGACACCGCTTCGCCGGGGTCCCAGAAGATATTACGATAACTGTCTCTATTTCCTGTGCCTTCTGATTTTGACGGGACGTTACCGTCCTTACGGCTATTCGGAGGGAGAGCAGAAAGAGGGAATCCCGAAAATGCGGCACAAAAAACATTCCCTGCAAAACGGCAGGATCGCGATTTTTGTGAACGCATGGAACAATGAATTCCTGCGCTATGTGCTGGAGGGTGTGCGTAAGGGCGCTTCGGAAGATCATGCGGATGTTTTCGTTTATGCAAGCTATGTGTACTGGTCGGAAAAGAACGTCCATCGGAATTCGCAGCTCAATATTTTCCATCTGCCGGATCCTGCCGAATACGACGGTGCGATCGTCTTAACCAATACGTTCAATACCGAGGAAGAGCGGGAGCGCGCCTGCACGCTGTTTCTGAAGGCAAATGTTCCCATGATCAGTTCCGAGATCAAGATCGACGGGATGCCATACATCGGCACCGATAATTATGCCGGCATGCATGAACTGGCCGAGCATCTGATCAAGGTGCATCAGGTGAAGGATGTCATCTATGTCAGCGGGATCGAGGGCAATGAAGAAAGCCTGATCCGGCAGCAGGCGCTGGAAGATGCGCTTGCGGATGCAGGATTGAAACTGTCGGATACGATCTGTGCGGGCTATGAGTTCCACAGGGCTTCGCTGATGGCCGAGGAATGGGCGAAATGCGGTAAACCGCTTCCGGATGCGTTTGTATGCGCCAACGACCATATGGCGCTCGGGATGATCAGTTCCTTCCACAAATACGGGATCGAAGTGCCGCGTGATGTGATCATCACGGGATTTGACCATGTTTATGATGCAAGAACCTCTTACCCGATGCTTTCCACGGTTTCCAGACAGTGGGAAAATCTGGGCACCTATCTCTATGATGCTTTAAAGCAGCAGACGATCAAACGGGATCCGGATTATGAACAGGTCTATCCATCCGTTGCCGTTCCTTCCGAGAGCTGCGGATGCTGTGCCGATCCTGCGGACAACGAGGCAAGGCATGAGATTTTGCGTGACAAATATGCGGATGTCATGAGACGGGATCTGAACGATCTTTTTTTCCATGAGATGCGTGTTGCGATGTCGAATGTGGAGACCAGAGAAGAGTTCTATTTAAAGGCCAAGGAGGTGTGGGACCAGTACGATGTGCTGGGACCGAACTTCTGTATCTGCGTGGAACGGTCGTTTTTCGATAATGATGATGAACACTATCCGCCAAGGATCCGCGGATACGGAAAAACGATGGACATCTTCTATGAGAAACGGGGAGGCAGTTCGACGGAGGGCGGAAGCTTTGCGCGATCGGAAGTCTATCCGGGATACAAAAAGGAAGAGGGAACTTCCAATGTCTATCTGTTCACGCCGCTCTCGCATATGGGCTATGTGATCGGCTACATTGCCGTGAAGAACAATCCGGAGATCTTCTATGACCTTAGCGTCACCAAATCCGTTATTCATCTGAATGCATTGTTCTTATCGATCAGACAGTATATCCTGCTGCAGCAGAACAACCGGAAGCTGCAGGAGATCTATATCTTAGATGCCTTAAGCGGCACCTACAACCGGACGGGATGCGAGAAGGTCATGTTCCCGTTCATTGAGGAGGCGCATAAGGAAGGCAAGCGCGTGATCATGCTGTTCGTGGATATCAATAACATGAAGCAGATCAATGATGATTACGGGCATTTAAGCGGTGACCTTGCGATCAAGGCCTGCGCGACGGCGCTGCGTGATTCGCTGCCGGAGAAATGGATGATCGGCAGATACGGCGGGGATGAATTCCTGGCTGTCGGGATTCCGGGCGTGGATCCTGCGCAGTATCGCAAGAGCATTGAAAAGCGCATGAAGGAACTGGTGGAACAGAGTAAGATCGGTTTTGATCTGACGGCGAGTATCGGTTGGCATATGATCGAGCCGGAGGATGTGGGCGTGATCGAGGACTTTATCCGCGCGGCGGATGTGTCGATGTACCGCGAGAAGAAGAAGGCACATGCGAGGCAGCAGTGAGTTACGCTGCATAATATGATTATAAAACATAAGATTTAGGAAACGGCACCCTCACTCATCATAGTGCGTGTTTACTAACCTCATAGCAATTTTCATAAACAAAACAGGTTTTCCATAACTCGCTTCGCTCAGACAATGGAAAACCTGTTTTATGAAAATCACTATTCGCTAAGTAAACAGCACAAAGTCTTCGTGAGGGTGCCGTTTCCTAAATCTTTTTGTTTGACGAATTTATATTACTTGCAGTGACTGCACTTGCAGCAGTCGCCTTTTTTGTCCCAGCAGTAGGTGCAAAGCTTTTCGGCGGGGATGCCGACGGACTGTACCATGTCGTCGAGGCGGTGGAAACGGAGCGTCGTGAAGTTCAGTTTCTTTCGGATCGCTTCGATCATATCTCTGTACCGGTCTCCGTCGGGGTTGGCATATTCTGCCAGCACTTCTTCAGAGGGATCACAGCCTTCGAGTTCTTTGATCATCCGTCTTGTGATCAGATCCATTTCGGAATTGGACCTTGAGAAGTTTAGGAACCTGCAGCCGTAGAGCAACGGCGGGCAGGCCGGGCGGATATGTACTTCTTTGGCACCGCTCCGGTATAAGAATTCCGTGGTTTCCCCAAGCTGCGTACCGCGCACGATCGAGTCGTCGATCAGCAGCAGTTTCTTATCGCGGATCAGGGAGTCCACGGGGATCAGTTTCATTCTTGCGATCAGGTTACGCTGGTTCTGGTCTGTCGGCATGAAGGAGCGCGGCCAGGTCGGCGTATACTTGATGAACGGTCTTGCAAACGGAATGCCGGATGCATTGGCATAGCCGATCGCATGTGCGGTTCCGGAATCCGGTACGCCGGCAACGATATCGGGCGCAACGTCATCACGCTTTGCCAGGTATTTGCCGCAGCGGTAACGCATATCTTCCACATTGATGCCTTCGTAGGAGGAAGTCGGATAGCCGTAGTAGATCCACAGGAACGTGCAGATCTTCATTTCCTCCCCGGGCTTTTTGATGACTTCGATCCCCTCCGGCGTCACGTAGACGATCTCGCCGGGGCCGAGTTCTTTTTTATCCTCATAGCCGAGATTGATATAGGCAAAACTTTCAAAGGAAACGCAGTGGGCATCTTTCTTTCCGCCGATCACGACCGGGGTGCGGCCGTAGAGATCCCTTGCGGCATACAGGCCTTTTTGCGTCATGACCAGAATGGTCATCGAGCCGTCAATGACCTGCTGTGCATGCGCGATGCCGTCTGCAATGGTGTCTTCCTGATTGATGATCGATGCAACGAGTTCCGTCGGATTGATGTTGGAACCGCTCATTTCCAGAAACTGCGTGCGGCCGTTTGCAAACGCATCCGCAACCAGTTCCTCGATGTTATTGATTTTGCCGACCGTCGTAATGGCATAACTGCCAAGATGTGAGTGGATCAGCAGGGGCTGGGGCTCGTAGTCGGAGATACAGCCGATCCCGATGTTGCCCTTAAGGTCCATGACATCGCGGTCGAATTTCGTCCGAAACGGCGAGTTCGTGATATTATGGATCGCACGGTCAAAGCCCTTCTCTCCGAAGACGGCCATGCCGCCGCGTCTTGTTCCCAAATGTGAGTGATAGTCGGTTCCGAAGAACAGATCCAACACGCAATCCTGTTTTGATGCTACACCGAAAAATCCGCCCATGTTTATCCTCCTGTAAATCAACAAGAGTATCATAGCATGCGGGAGGGGTGTTTTCAATTTGAATTATTTTGGGCGGAGGGCAAAATCATTGCGGGGAATCCGTGCGGATACACTACAAAATCACCCGGCGGTGTGTTACAGTAATTGCAGGATGAAAAGCATTTTGGGGACTGTTTGCCGGGAGGGAAGCGACCATGGCAGTGAATGAAAACGAACAAAACGAAAAAGTCGGACGCGGGATCGTTACGATCTCCTGGATCCTGTTCGCGATCCGCTT
>JAFYDQ010000089.1 GCA_017544705.1 Lachnospiraceae bacterium
CTTCTTCAGGATCTGCGGGAATTTGGTGAAGCACAGCGACTCGACCGTACCGATCTTCAATGACCCGGTCAGTTCCTTCTTATCGTCAAGCGCCACCTTTGCGTGGTTCATCTCATTGATGATGTTATAGGCATAGGTAAGGAATTTCTCACCCTGCGGCGTCAGCGACACACGTTTTCCGATACGGTCAAAGAGATGCGTATTGAGATCCTGCTCGAGGTTTTTGATCTGGATCGTTACGGCGGACTGGCTGTAGCCGAGGCTCTCTGCCGCTTTTGAAAAGCTCTGGAACTGTACAACGCGGATAAAGGTGATCAGTTGACGGATTTCCATGGTTTTCTCCTGAATCGATAATAATAATTGATACTGGTTTACAGCTTATGTATTTTAATGTACTTTGTATTTATTTTTATTTATCAAATTCATTAAAATCATGAATTTGATTTAAATTAAAAATATGATATATTAAATTTAACGAAAATGCAACCGGGATTTCTTAATAATTATAGTAAACTTAACGGCGGCCTCTTAAAGTAAGCAGCCCGTGGACGGGCCGGCTTCACCGGCGTCCTGCCGTTACGTTATCCTGTTGTTTAAGTTGGAGAGATATGGAGGTGTTCATTAATGGAACAGAAAGTAACTCTTGAAATGATTCAGGATGCCAGAGAGGCGCTTAAAGGTGTAGCGGAGCTTACTCCGATGGTCACATCTTCCCGTCTCGGCAAGAACCTGTTCATCAAGTCCGAGAACCTGCAGAAGACCGGTTCCTTCAAGATCCGCGGCGCATACAACAAGATCCGCCAGCTGACTCCTGAAGAGGCTTCCCACGGCGTCATCGCCTGCTCCGCAGGCAACCATGCACAGGGCGTTGCTCTTTCCGCTACCAAGCTCGGCATCAAGTCCGTCATCTGCATGCCGGAAGGCGCTCCGATCCTGAAGGTCGAAGCTACCCGCGCATACGGTGCGGAAGTCGTCCTGGTACCCGGTATCTACGACGACGCTGCACGTGAGGCAGAGCGTCTCAGCAAGGAAAAAGGCTATGTCTTCGCACATCCGTTCAACGATCCCTATGTCATCGCAGGACAGGGCACCATCGGTCTTGATATCCTTGACCAGATACCGGATGTTGACCAGATCATCGTCCCGATCGGCGGAGGCGGACTGATCAGCGGCGTTGCCGTTGCAGTCAAGTCCATGCGCCCGAACGTCAAGGTCATCGGCGTACAGGCAGCTACTGTTCCGTCCATGTTCGTATCCCGCCGCAACGGCGAGATCACCACTGTCAAGGACGGCCCGACCATTGCCGACGGTATCCATGTCCTGACACCCGGCGACCTTACCTTCGACATCGTATCCAAGTATGTCGACGATATCGTCACCGTTACAGAAGATGAGATCGCTGCTGCGATCGTCGCACTGCTCGAGGGTCCGAAGACCGTTGCGGAGGGTGCAGGCGCTACGACAGTTGCCGCTTACCTCTTCAACAAGGTCGACACTTCTCTGAAGACCGTTGCCCTCGTTTCCGGCGGTAATGTTGATATCACCACCCTGTCCCGTATCATCACCAAGGGACTTCAGAAGACCGGACGTATCGTACAGCTTTCCACCAAGCTGGTCGATAAGGCAGGCAACCTTGCCCAGCTGCTTCAGGTCGTTGCCGACAACGGCGCGAACGTCCTGGATATCCAGCATGAGCGTGAAGATGCGAAGACCGAGGTCAACTCCTGCGTCGTCACTCTGACGCTTGAGACCCGCGATCCGGCTCACATCCTGAAGATCCGTGAGGACATGACCAAGCGCGGCTATCGCCTGCTCAACTGATCCTGACCCACTGATTTACAATCCATCCACCGGGGATCCGTAAGCAATCCTTTCTGGGCTTCGGATCCCCGGCCATCCAACGAAATAACCGGACCTTCGGTTCGGCTTATTTAATAAAGCACTTTTAAAAGAAAAGGAGGGGCCTTCCGCCCGGGGAATGCGGAAGGTAAAAGAACAATGTCAACTGGTAAAAAGAAAATCGGTCTGCTGCCGAAGCTGATCATTGCTATCGTTCTCGGTCTTATCGTCGGTAACATCGCACGCAGCGCAGATCTTCCGATCATCATCCGTATCGGAGCAACTTTCAACAGCATCTTCGGTAACTTCCTGGGCTTCTGTATTCCGCTGATCATCATCGGTTTCGTTGCTCCCGGTATTGCTGACCTCGGTGCAGGCGCAGGCGCTACCCTTGCTATGACTGCAGGCGTAGCTTATGTATCCACCCTGATCTCCGGTTCCTTCGCATTCTGCGTAGACTCCGTACTCTTCCCGACCTTCCTGAAGGTTGGTTCCATCGTTATGGACAACGCACAGAACGCAGAAGACACCATGCTGTCCGGTCTCTTCACCGTAGAGATGCCGCCGCTGATGGGTGTCATGACCGCCCTGATCACTTCCTTCATCATGGGTATCGGTATCGCTGTTACCAACTCCCAGCACTTAAGGGACATCTTCCACGAGTTCCAGAAGATCGTTGAAGGCGTTGTCGCAGGCGTCCTGATCCCGCTGTTACCGTTCCATATTTACGGTATCTTCGCCAACATGACCTATGCAGGTACTGTTGCCGAGATCATGAGCGTATTCGCAAGAGTATTCGTCATCATCATCTGCATGCACCTGCTCATCATCTGCTTCCAGTACCTCGTTGCAGGCACCTTTGCAAAGAAGAATCCGTTCGCTATGCTGAAGAACATGGTTCCGGCTTACATGACCGCTATCGGTACCCAGTCTTCTGCAGCTACCATCCCGGTCACCCTCGAGTGCACCAAGAAGAACGGCTGCTCTTCCAAGATCGCTGACTTCGTTATTCCGCTTTGCGCTACCATCCATCTTTCCGGTTCCACCATCACCCTTACC
>JAFYDQ010000090.1 GCA_017544705.1 Lachnospiraceae bacterium
CGATCGTTCCTTCCGTTGCAGCTTCCAAGGCACCGGGTTCCGAGGTTGGCGGCAAAGCAAATGTCATGATCTTCCCGAACCTGGATGCAGGAAACATCAGTTACAAGATCGCACAGCGTCTGGCCAAAGCGGATGCATTCGGCCCCGTTTTGCAGGGTGTTGCACGTCCCGTAAACGATCTGTCCAGAGGATGCAGTGCGGATGATATCGTCGGTGTGGTAGCGATCACGGCCGTACAGGCGGCTTCCGTATAGGCTTTGAAACATAAAGTTAACTGTTGACAAAGTACGGACCGGTCTGTATAATCGATAAAGTGTGAACGCAAAATTCGTTACTTTTTGTATTTTGGTAACGGGAAAATACATAAGCCGATGATGAAGGAGGTGTAACGATGTCCATTTGTCCGAAGAATAAATCTTCCAAAGGAAGAAGAGACAGAAGAAGAGCGAACTGGAAGATGACTGCTCCGACGCTTGTAAAATGCAGTAAGTGCGGTGCATTGATGGTACCTCACAGAGTATGCAAAGCATGCGGTTCTTACAACAAGAAAGAGATCATCAACACAGAAGCTTAAACGCAGACACACGATTCCCCGAAGGCCTTCCTTCGGGGAATTTTTTTCGTCCTTTTTTGGGTTGATTTTGAAAAAAATGTCTTGTATAGTTATTTAGGAAGCAATTAGGCAGGCAGGTATGTTTTTATGATCAATGTGGCATTGGACGCGATGGGCGGTGACAATGCGCCTTCTGAAATCGTAAAAGGTGCAGTCCTTGCACTGAATGAACGGGACGATATCAAAATCTGGCTGTGCGGACGCACGGAGGATATCAAAAGGGAACTGGACCACTTAGCTCCTGATATGAACCGGATCGAGATCGTTGATGCCCCGGAAGTGATCGAAACGGGAGAGGCACCTGTTATGGCGATCCGCCGCAAGAAGGATTCTTCGATCGTGAAGGGTCTGCATCTGGTCAAAGAAGGAACCTGTGATGCATTTGTTTCTGCCGGGAGTTCCGGCGCCGTTTTAGTCGGCGGACAGTTTATCGTCGGACGGATCAAAGGCGTGGAAAGACCGCCTTTAGCCCCGCTCATTCCGACGGAAAAGGGCGTGGCACTCCTCATTGACTGCGGAGCCAATGTGGATGCAAGACCTTCCCATCTGGTGCAGTTTGCGAAAATGGGATCGGTCTACATGGAGCATGTGATCGGGATCCAAAACCCGAGGGTTGCGATCGTCAACATCGGCGCCGAGGAAGAAAAGGGAAATCTTTTGGTCAAGGAAACCTTCCCACTCTTAAAGAACTGCCCGGATATCAATTTTACCGGCAGTATCGAAGCCAGGGATATCCCGCGCGGAGATGCGGATGTGATCGTGTGCGAGGCGTTTGTCGGGAACGTGATCCTGAAGCTCTACGAGGGTGTCGGCAGAACCTTCCTGAAGATGATCAAAGAGGGCCTGATGTCCTCTGCAAGATCCAAGGTTGGGGGCCTGCTCATCAAACCGGCGCTGAAGAAGACCATGAAATCCTTTGACGCAAGCGAATACGGCGGTGCACCGTTACTCGGATTGAACGGCCTGGTCGTGAAAACGCATGGCAGTTCAACCGCCAAGGAAGTGAAGAATTCGATCATCCAGTGCGTAACGTTTAAAGAACAGGATATCAATCGCAAGATTGATTCTAAAATAAATATTCCTGAAGAATAATCAGCAACAGAAAGGAAGCAGACATGGAGTTTGAAAAATTAAAAAAGATCATTGCGGAAGTTCTGAATGTGGACGAAAACGAAGTCACACCGGAGACCAAATTTGTAGATGATCTGGGGGCCGATTCTTTGGATGTATTTCAGATTATCATGGGGATCGAAGAGGAATTTGATGTGGAGATCGCTACCGAAGATGCTGAGTCGATCGTGACCGTGCAGGATGCCGTGGATCAGATCAAGAACGCTTTAAGCTAAGACTACCGTTAAGTGAGTCTTTTCAGTGCTCGGAAGACCATCGGTTTTTCGAGCCTATATTTATGTAATGAACAGATTAAACGGATATCAGGAATTAGAGACGAAAATCGGCTATGTGTTCCATGACCAGTCCCTGTTGAAACTGGCACTGACACACAGCTCTTTTTCAAATGAACTGAAACTGAATAAAACAGAGAATTACGAACGGCTGGAGTTTTTGGGTGATGCGGTCCTGGAACTCTCCGTCAGTGAGTATCTCTATGATCATAATCCGGGGATGCATGAGGGAAACATGACGAAGCTGCGTGCTTCCCTGGTCTGTGAGCCGACACTTGCATTTTGTGCAAGGGAAGCATTTTCCCTGGGGGACTATCTGCTGCTTGGAAAGGGAGAAGAAATGACGGGCGGCAGAAACCGGGATTCGATCATATCGGATGTTTTCGAAGCGATCATCGGCGCGATCTATTTAGACGGCGGTTTTTCACCGGCCAGAAAGTTCGTGGAGTGCTTCGTGCTAACGGATATGGAGAAGAAGATTGAATTTACCGACAGCAAAACGCTGCTGCAGGAGATCGTGCAGGAGATGGGAGAAGAACTGCACTATGAACTGCTTGAAGAGATCGGACCCGCACATGACCGCGAATACGTGGTCAGGGCGCTGATTAGCGGAGCAGAACGGTCAAGGGGCAGGGGCAGAACGAAAAAGGCAGCGGAACAGATGGCGGCCTATGAGATCTTAAAGGAACTGCATCGTATTTAACGGGGGAATCCATTCCATAAGGAGTTTTGCAACACATGTATTTAAAACGAATTGAAGTGCATGGATTCAAATCTTTTGCCAACAAGATCACATTTCAATTTGATAACGGGATCACCGGGATCGTAGGACCGAACGGCAGCGGAAAAAGTAACGTCGCGGATGCCGTCAGGTGGGTTCTGGGTGAACAGAAAGTCAAACAGTTACGTTCTTCGACCATGCAGGACGTGATCTTTTCGGGTACGGAAATGCGCAAGCCCATGGGCTATGCCTATGTTTCCATTACCCTGGATAATGCGGATCATTCCCTGCCGATCGACTATGAGGAAGTAACCGTATCCAGAAGAGTCTACCGCTCCGGTGAGAGTGAGTATCTGATCAACGGCACACCGTGCAGGCTGCGTGACATCAACGAGATGTTCTACGATACGGGTATCGGTAAGGAAGGCTATTCGATCATCGGACAGGGCCAGATCGATAAGATCTTAAGCGGCAAGCCCGAAGAGAGAAGAGAACTGTTTGATGAGGCGGCAGGCATCGTCAAATTCAAACGCCGTAAGGACACCGCCGTCAAAAAGCTGGAAGAAGAGCGCGCCAATATGGTCCGCATCAATGATATCCTCCAGGGACTGGAAAAGCAGGTCGGACCGCTCGAGAAGCAGTCGGAGATTGCAAAGGAATACCTGAAGAAGAAAGAAGAATTAAAGCTTCTTGATGTGAACATGTTCCTGCTGGAATCCGATAAGGTGAAGGACCAGCTTAAGACACTGGAAGAAAAGATTTCAGTCGCCGAGCATGATCTGACGGAAGCCAAAGATGCACATGAGAAAAGCAAAGAGGAGCATGCCGCGGTGGAAGAAGCCGTAGCGGCATTGGATGCGCTGATCGAAGAAAAGCGTCAAAAGCTTTCAGATAACGATCTGCAAAGGGAAAAGCTCGAGGGCGAGATCAAGGTCCTGCAGGAGAAGATCAACAGCGCCAAGACCAACAATGAACATTATGTAAACCGAAAAACATCCCTGAACGAAGACATCACCCGCAAAGAAGGCGACAAGAACCATCAGCTGGCAGCCAAAGCGGAGTTGGACGAGCAGGTGAAATCGCTCGGCGCCACAAGGGATGAAGCCAAAGCGGAACTGACCAAACTGCAGGATAAGATCGAGCAGTTAAGCGAAGGCGTTGAAAAGAATAAAAACGATATCATCGAGACACTGAACGAACGTGCCACGATCAAGTCAACGATCGGCCGTTTTGAGTCGATGATCGAGCAGATCAATATCCGCCGGGCCGAGATCCAGTCCCGTCTGCTTTCCGCGAAGTCGGAAGACGTGGAAGCACAGAATGAGATCGACCGGATGGTTGGCGAGCTCAATACGGTCCTTGCCGAGATCCAGGCAAGTGACGCAAAAAAAGCCGAGCTGGAAGAACGGCTGACGGAATACAGGCATGCGCTGGAGAAGAAGGATACGGACCTTTCCGCTGCGCAGGTAGCCTACCATCAGGAAAAATCAAAGCTCGAGGCGCTGCAGAATATTACGGAGCGCTATGACGGCTATGGCGGCAGCATTCGCCTGATCATGGAACAGAAAAACAAGAATCCCGGCATCATCGGCGTGGTGGCGGATATCATTTCCGTAGATAAAAAGTATGAGACCGCGATCGAAACAGCCCTTGGCGGAAACATCCAGAATATCGTTACAAAGGATGAGCAGGTTGCCAAGAAGATGATCTCCTACCTGAAAGCAAACAAAGGGGGACGCGCGACATTCCTGCCGCTGACGACCGTAAAGAGCCGCGGGGACTATGACTATCCGGAGATCGTAAAAGAAGACGGTTTCTTAGGGATGGCCTGCGATCTGGTCAAAGCGGATAAAGAATATGATAACGTGTTAAGCCAGCTGCTTGGCGCCATTGTGGTCATCGACACGATCGACCATGCCCTCGCGATCGCGAAGAAGTATAAATATCTCGTGCGTCTCGTTACCCTGGAGGGTGAATACTTAACGCCGGGCGGTGCGCTTGCCGGCGGCGCGTTTAAGAACCAGAGCAATCTCCTTGGCAGAAAGCGCGAGATCGAGGAACTGGAAAAGATCGTCAAAGAACATCTTTCAAAGATCGATGCGCTGAAAGAAGACATCGTCAATATCAAGAAGGAACGTACCGGTGTCAGGGAGGAACTGGAAAAACTCAAAGAAGCACAGCAGGAACAGTATATCAGGCAGAACAGCGCACAGCTTGGCGTTGACAGCGCAAAGCTGAAAAAAGACGGACTGGCCGACGATCTGAAAGGACTCGAAGACGAAAACCGTGAGATCGAGCAGCAGGCAAAGGAACTGCAGAATCAGAAAGAAGGCGTCAAAGCCGAACTGAGCGACTCCGAAAAGCGCGAAATGGAACTGCAGAAACAGATCGACAGTTTCGGCTCCGAACTCAACACACTCCGGGATGAGGAAAGCAGGCAGGTACTGGTTACTTCCGACCTGAACATGAAGATGACGGAACTGGAGTCGAAGCAGGAATTCGCCAATCAGAATGTGGCGCGTATCGAAGAAGAACTCAGACACCTGCTGGAGGAGAAGGATACGATCGAAGCCGGACTGAAAGCAGCGGAAGAGGACATCATCAACAAGCAGAATGATATCCTGGAGATCCAGAAGACCATTGCCGCGGCTGACACCAGTAAAGGCGATGAAGAGAACGAATTAAAGGAAACGATCGCAAAGAAAGAGGAACTGACCGCGCAGCAGAAAGATTTCTTCACCAAACGCGAGGAACTCTTTGAGAAGATCAATGCTTTGGATAAAGAAGTATTCCGCTTAAACAGCCAGAAGGAGCGGGCGGAGGAATCGCAGGAAGGACAGGCTGCCTATATGTGGTCGGAATACGAACTGACCTATACGCAGGCGTTGCCCATGCGGGATGAGACGCTTACCGAGATCCCGTCGATCCGCAGGAACATCTCGAAACTGAAAGATGAACTGCGCGGCCTTGGCGATGTCAATGTCAACGCGATCGAAGACTATAAGAACCTCATGGAACGCTATACCTTCATGAAGACACAGCATGACGATCTGGTGAAGGCGGAAGAAACGCTCCTTGGGATCATCGATGAACTGGATACATCGATGCGCAAGCAGTTTGATGAGAAATTCAAAGAGATCGGCAAGGAATTTGATTCGGTCTTCAAGGAACTGTTCGGCGGCGGAACGGGAACGCTGAAACTGGAAGAAGATGTCGATATCCTCGAAGCCGGCATCAGCATCAACGCACAGCCGCCCGGAAAGAAACTGCAGAACATGATGCAGTTATCCGGTGGCGAGAAGGCGCTGACCGCCATCTCCCTGCTCTTTGCGATCCAGAACTTAAAACCGTCTCCGTTCTGTCTGCTCGACGAGATCGAGGCGGCACTCGACGAATCGAATGTCGGGCGGTTTGCAGGTTATCTGAACAAACTGACGAAGCATACGCAGTTTATCGTGATCACGCACCGCCGCGGCACCATGGAAAAGGCCGACAGGCTTTACGGAATCACCATGCAGGAGAAGGGTGTCTCCGCATTGGTATCCGTCAGCCTGATCGATAAGGATTTGGAAGACTGATGGAAGAAAACAGGAGTTTCTTTGCAAGGCTCAAAGAAGGCCTAACCAAAACAAGAGACCAGATCTCGCAGGGATTGAATGCCGTATTTACCGCATCCGAGATCGATGATGATTTCTATGAGGAATTGGAAGAGATCCTGATCATGGGCGATGTCGGTGTCCATGCAACGGAAGAGATCATTGAACGGCTTAAGGCGCATGTGAAGGAAGCGCATTTAAAGAAACCGGAAGAGTGCCGGTCCTATCTTACCGAATCGATCAGAGAACAGATGCAGACGGCGGACAATGCGTACGAATTCGAGAACCGGACAAGCATTGTACTGGTCGTGGGTGTCAACGGCGTCGGTAAGACGACCAGTATCGGAAAGCTTGCGCTGATGCTGAAAAATCAAGGAAAAAGCGTGATCGTCGCAGCCGCGGATACGTTTCGTGCAGGTGCGGTGGAACAGTTGAATGTCTGGGCAAAGCGTGCAGACGTTCCGATCATCAAGGGCGTGGAAGGACAGGATCCTTCATCCGTGATCTATGATGCGCTGAATGCATTTAAGGCCAGAAAAGCGGATGTGCTTTTATGTGATACGGCAGGCAGGCTGCACAATAAGAAAAACCTGATGGAAGAGCTGAAGAAGATGAACCGCATCATTGACCGGGAATGCCCGGATGTCTACCGGGAAACTTTGGTGGTGCTTGACGGTGCGACCGGTCAGAATGCACTGAATCAGGCCAGGGAATTTCATGCGGCGACCAATGTCGACGGCGTGATCTTAACCAAAATGGACGGAAGCGGGAAAGGCGGCATCGCGATCGTAATCGAGAGCGAACTGCATATCCCGATCAAGTATATCGGTGTGGGAGAAGCAGTGGAGGATTTGCAGAAGTTTGATGCAGACAATTTTGTGAATGCCCTGTTTGCCGTAAATGAGGAGGAAAAAAGATGTTAACACTGGAGAAATTTGAAGAGGCGAGCGAGATCGTCAAAAAGGTGACACTGGAGACCAAACTGGTTTATTCCGCGTACCTTAGCGCACAGACAAATAACAAGGTCTATCTGAAACCGGAGAACATGCAGATGACCGGCGCATATAAGCTGCGCGGTGCATATTATAAGGTGAGTACGCTCTCGGATGCCGAGAAGAAAAAAGGCATCATTACGGCGTCTGCCGGAAACCATGCACAGGGCGTTGCTTTTGCGGCCAAGGAATTCAAGACCAAAGCCGTGATCGTGATGCCGACGACTACGCCACTCATCAAAGTCAACCGCACCAAGAGTTACGGCGCCGAGGTGGTCCTGTTCGGAGATGTCTATGACGAAGCCTGCGCACATGCCCTGGAGCTTGCCGAGAAAAACGGCTATACCTTCATTCATCCCTTCGATGATCCGGCGGTAGCGACCGGACAGGGAACGATCGCCATGGAGATCTTTCAGGAACTGCCGCTCGTGGATTATATCCTGGTACCGATCGGCGGGGGCGGACTGGCAGCAGGCGTTGCGACCCTTGCCAAGATGATGAATCCCAAGATCAAAGTGATCGGTGTCGAACCGGAAGGTGCAGCCTGCATGAAGGCAAGTCTGGAAGCCGGCAAAGTCGTCACACTTGATAGCGTTTCCACGATCGCAGACGGTACGGCCGTGAAAACACCGGGCGCAAAAGTGTTCCCCTATATCAAAGAAAATCTGGATGAGATCCTGACCGTCTCCGATGAAGACCTGATCGTCTCCTTCCTGGATATGGTGGAAAACCACAAGATGATCGTTGAGAATTCCGGATTGTTAACGGTTGCAGCTCTAAAGCAGTTGAAAGTGAAGAATAAAAAGATCGTTGCGATCATGAGCGGCGGAAACATGGACGTGATCACGATGTCTTCCGTAGTCCAGCAGGGACTGATCATGCGTGATCGGATCTTTACGGTATCCGTTCTGCTTCCGGATAAGCCGGGCGAATTAAGCCGTGTCGCATCCGTGATCGCGGAGAAGAACGGAAACGTCATCAAACTGGAGCACAACCAGTTTGTTTCCACCAACCGTTCCGCAGCCGTGGAGCTTCGGATCACCCTGGAAGCATTCGGTACGGAGCATAAGCAGGAGATCATGGATACCCTGCAGAGTAACGGATACAAACCCAAACTGGTGCGTACGAATATCTAACACGAATCACTGAAAAATCAAAAAAGAGACCTGTCAAGATATTTTGCTTGACAGGTCTTGCTTTTTTCGATAAAATAGGCAATGTTGCGGGTACTCCCCGTCTGCAGGGGTGGATTAATGGAAAAGATCATCGAGCGAAACCTGTTGTATGATTTTTACGGCGAATTGCTGAACGAGCACCAGAAACAGATTTATGAGGACAGTGCTTATCAGGATCTGTCGCTGTCGGAACTGGCGGATACCTATGAAGTATCCAGGCAGGGCATCCATGACCTGTTGAAACGCTGTGATAAACAGCTGATAGCATATGAGAACAAACTGCATCTGATCAGCAGATTCCGTGACGTCAAGTCACTGACGGAAAAGATCAAGGAACTTGCACTGAAGGAAGATGGGGACAGGCAGGAGATCATCGATCTTGCGGATCAGATTTTGGAATTACTGTAATGGCATTTGAGAGCTTAACCGAAAAACTGCAGAATGTCTTTAAAGGCCTTCGTTCCAAGGGACGTCTGACGGAAGAGGATGTTAAAGTCGCGCTGAAGGAAGTAAAAATGGCACTTCTGGAAGCCGATGTCAATTTCCGTGTCGTCAAACAGTTCGTGAAATCCGTGGAGGAGCGTGCGGTCGGGCAGGATGTCATGAACGGACTGAATCCCGGACAGACGGTCATCAAGATCGTAAACGAAGAGATGACGGCTCTGATGGGGCAGGATACGACGGAACTGGCACTGCAGCCGGGACAGGCGCATACCGTCATCATGATGTGCGGCCTGCAGGGTTCCGGTAAAACGACAACGGCGGCCAAGATCGCCGGAAAATTAAAGCAAAAGAGCAAAAAGGTGCTGCTGGTCGGCTGTGATGTCTATCGTCCGGCGGCGATCGAACAGTTAAAGATCAACGGGGAAAAGCAGGGAGTTGCCGTTTTCGCCAAAGAAGACTGCAAGGATCCCGTACAGATCGCGCAGGAGGCGGTAGCCTATGCGGATCAAAACGGTCATCAGGTCATCATTCTGGATACGGCAGGTCGTCTGCAGATCGATGATGAGATGATGGACGAACTGGTCAGGATCAAAGAGAAGGTAGCCGTGCATCAGACACTTCTGGTCGTGGATGCAATGACCGGTCAGGAAGCGGTCAACGTGGCAGAAACCTTCAATAACCGGATCGGTGTGGACGGCATCGTTTTATCCAAGCTCGACGGTGATGCCAGAGGCGGTGCGGCACTTTCCGTAAAGGCCGTAACAGGCAAACCGATCCTCTTTGTCGGTATGGGTGAGAAGCTTTCGGATCTGGAACAGTTCTATCCGGACCGTATGGCAAGCCGGATCCTCGGCATGGGCGATGTGCTGACGCTGATCGAAAAAGCCCAGGCCGAAATGGACATCGACGAAGAAAAAGAACGCGACATGATGAGCCGCGTCAAGAAGGGCAAGTTCGATTTTGACGATTATCTGGAAAGTATGAACCAGATGAAGAAGATGGGCGGGATCTCATCCATCTTAAGCATGATGCCCGGCATGGGAATGGGCTTGAAAAACAGCGACATCGAAGCCGCTGTAGACGATAAGAAGCTTTCCCGTACGGAGGCGATCGTCCTGTCGATGACCAAGGCGGAACGGAAAAATCCGAAGCTCTTGAATCCGTCCAGAAAGCACAGGATCGCAAAGGGTGCCGGCGTGGACATCTCTGAGGTAAATCGGCTGGTCAAGCAGTTTGAGCAGACCCAGAAGATGATGAAACAGATGCCCGGCATGTTCGGAGGCAAAAGAGGCAGATTCAAAATGCCTTTTTAATAAAGCACAATCAATTAATTTTATTTAAACGGAGGAATTATCATGGCAGTAAAAATCAGACTCAGAAGAATGGGACAGAAGAAAGCACCTTTCTACAGGATCGTGGTAGCGGATTCCAGAAGTCCCAGAGACGGCAGATGCATCGAGGAGATCGGAACATATGATCCGAACAATGATCCTTCCACATTTACCGTAAACGAAGAGCTGGCAAAGAAATGGCTGAACAACGGCGCACAGCCGACAGAAGTCGTTGCCAAGATCTTCAAGCTTGCCGGTATCGAAAAATAAGCCAATCCGGAGGTAAAACATGAAAGAGTTAATCGAAGTTATTGCAAAGGCTCTTGTGGAAAATCCGGATGAAGTCGTGGTAACACAGCGTGAAGACGATCGGGCGATCGTTCTGGAACTGCATGTGGCACAGTCGGATATGGGTAAGGTGATCGGCAAACAGGGACGCATCGCCAAGGCGATCCGCTCCGTTGTCAAAGCCGCATCCGCCAAAGAGACCAAGAAAGTGATCGTAGACATTCAGTAAGCATGGAACAATATCTGCAGGTTGGGATCATATCGTCAACACACGGCGTTCGGGGAGAGGTCAAAGTCTTCCCGACCACCGATGATATGAAACGGTTCAAAAAACTGAAAGATGTCCTGTTGGAGTTAAAAAGCGGAGAAAAACTTCCCCTGCGCATTGAGCAGGTGAAGTTTTTTAAACAGTTTGTGATCTTAAAATTCAAAGATTACGATTCCATCAACGATATCGAAAAATACCGCGGCCTGTCCCTGTATGTGGACCGGGCCAACGCGGTAAAGCTCGAGGTGGATGAGTTTTTTATTGCCGATCTGATCGGGATTACGGTCAGGGATGAAGAAGAACGGACGATCGGAACGATAACGGACGTTATTCAAACGGGTGCCAATGATGTGTATGTGATCCGCAGGGAAGACGGCGGCGAACTGCTGCTTCCTGCGATCAAACAGTGCATTCTTTCGATCGAACCGGAGAAGGGCTGCATGATGGTCCATGTTCTGGAGGGCTTGTGATGCGAATCCGTGTATTGACCTTATTCCCGGAACTGATCATGGAAACCGTGCAAACGAGTATTCTCGGCAGAGCACTGGAAGCGGGGCTTCTTGATGTGCGTGCCGTGAACATCCGTGATTATGCCTTCAATAAGCATCATAAAGTGGATGACTATCCGTACGGCGGCGGTGCCGGGATGCTGATGCAGGCAGAGCCGGTCTACCTGGCATATGAAGCCGCAAGCAAAGATCTCAATAAAAATACGCGCGTTATTTATACGACGCCGCAGGGCAAAACCTTTGACCAGAAGATGGCGGCCGAATTTGCACGTGAAGAAGATCTTGTGATCCTGTGCGGGCATTATGAGGGTATCGATGAGCGCCTTCTGGAGGAGATCGTTACGGATCATGTATCGATCGGCGATTATGTCTTAACGGGCGGAGAACTTCCGGCACTCATCATGATCGATGCGATCGCACGGCTGATCCCGGGCGTTTTGCATAATGCCGAATCCGCCGATACGGAGACCTTTGAAAACAATCTGCTGGAGTACCCGCAGTACTCCAGACCCGAGGTCTGGCATGACAAGAAAGTACCGGATGTCCTGCTTTCCGGACACCATGAAAACGTGGAAAAATGGCGCCATGAACAGAGCGTCAGGCGGACCCTGGCAGCAAGGCCGGACCTGTTTGAACGATATTTATCGGAAAAATAGGCATTTTATGCTTGCAAATTGCGGTCCGTTGTGATAAATTTGGTATGTTGTCACGTAAACCTTAAAAGAGATGTTCCGCTGCACCTGATGCAAGAACGTCAATAATGATCAGGAGGAGCAACATGAACAGTAATATCATCAAAGAGATCGAAGCTGAACAGATGAAAGAAAGCGTCGATACTTTTGCGGTAGGTGATACCGTCAGAGTACACGCGAAGATCAAAGAAGGAAACCGTGAGAGAATCCAGGTATTCGAAGGCACGGTGATCAAGAGACAGGGCGGAAGCAACAGAGAGACCTTTACCGTTCGCAAGAGCAGTAACGGTGTCGGCGTTGAGAAGACATGGCCCCTGCATTCTCCGCATGTTGAGAAGATTGAAGTTGTCAGACGCGGTAAAGTCAGAAGAGCAAAACTCTACTACCTGCGCGGCAGAGTCGGCAAGAGATCCAAAGTCAAAGAGCTTGTTAAATAAGAAGCCAACACGAAAAGAGCAGTTTCACTGCTCTTTTTTAATGCACAGACACGGAAAATGTTTTATACTGTACACATGGCGATCAGAAGAAAATCACACGATTACAGAGGCGGCAGGCTGCATGTCGAGCCGCAGAGAAAAAAAGTCAATTTCGGAAGGCTTTATGAAGTCTTAACCTGGGTGTTCGGTGTGCTCTTATCGGCATTCCTCGGCGCCTTTTTGGTGTATGCTTTCGGGATCAGGACATCCGTGATCGGCCCCTCCATGGAGCCGGTACTCTCAGCCGGCCAGGAGATCCTGCTGGATCGGATCATCTACCAGTTCTCTTCTCCGGACCGTGGGGATGTGGTCGTGTTCCATCCGAACGGAAACGAGAACACACATCTCTATGTCAAACGGGTGATCGCGCTTCCCGGCGAGACCGTACAGATCAAACAGGGAAGGCTTTATATCAACGGTGTGCAGTTTGCACAGGATTATTCGAGAGAACTGATGGAGCCCGGGATCGCGGAGAACGCGATCACGCTTGGCGTGGAAGATTATTTCGTGCTGGGTGATAACCGGGCCGAGAGTGAAGACAGCAGAAGTGCGGACATCGGTGTGGTCACGCGTTCCATGATCGAGGGGAAGGCCTGGCTGCATCTTGAGCGGGATGAGGAAGAAGGAATAGGAAGGATCAAATAATGCAATATCAATGGTATCCCGGTCATATGATGAAAGCAAAACGTATGATGCAGGAGAATATCAAACTGGTCGATCTGATCATCGAGCTGCTGGACGCAAGGGTTCCCTTAAGTTCCAGGAATCCGGATATCGATGAACTTGGCAGGAACAAAGCAAGACTGATCCTGCTGAACAAATCCGATCTTGCGGATGAAAATGCCAACGAAGCCTGGGTTACATACTTTAAGGATATGGATTACACGGTCGTCAAAGTCAATTCCAGGGACGGAGGCGGCATCAAACAGATCCAGGGTGCCATTGCAAAGGCATGCCAGGAGAAGATCGAGAGGGACCGCAAGAGAGGGATCCTAAACCGCCCCGTGCGGGCAATGGTCGTCGGTATTCCCAATGTCGGCAAATCAACCTTTATCAATACCCTGGCCGGAAAAGCCTGTGCCAAGACCGGCAACAAGCCCGGTGTTACAAAGGGAAAGCAGTGGATCCGTCTGAACAAAAACGTAGAGCTTCTGGACACGCCCGGAATCCTCTGGCCCAAGTTCGAGGATGAGAAGGTCGGGATGCACCTTGCCATGATCGGTTCCATGAATGATGAGATCCTGGATACTCAGGAACTTTCCTGTGCACTGATCGAACGTATCCGAGCCCTGCAGCCGGAACTGATCGCAAAACGCTATACGATCGATGAAAACGGGACGGGCTATGAAGTCCTGATGAAGATTGCAAAAGCAAGAGGATGCCTGCGCAAGGGCGAAGAACTGGATATCGATAAGGCTTCCCAGATCCTGCTTGATGATTACCGCAGCGGCAGGATCGGAAAGATCACGCTGGAGATACCGTAATGTCAGAGCATAAGAAAAAGAAAAAACCGTTTGCACTGCGACTGCTGAAATTCCTGATGGATGTCGGTGTTTTCGTGTTGATCGTTCTCGCGATCTCCTATGTCCTTTCGACGTTTGTGGCACAACGGATCCTCGTGCACAACGTTTCCATGCAGGATACCCTGATGGAAGGCGACGTGGTATTGATGGACAAGTTTTCCTACCGTTTCCGGGATCCGGAACGTTTCCAGATCATCTGTTTTGACAGTGATTACGAACGGGAAGGACTGATCAAGCGCATCATCGGCATGCCCGGCGAAACGATCATGATCTCGCACGGCATGATCTTTATCAACGGCAACCAGCTCAAAGACGTAAAAGGTCTGACGCCGATCGAAGATGCGGGGCTCGCAGCGGAAGAAATCCATCTTGGAGAGGATGAGTATTTTGTGGTCGGCGATAACCGCGACAAGAGCATTGATTCCAGGTTCGCGGAAGTCGGCAACGTGAAGAAAGATAAGATCATCGGAAGGGCAGGGCTGATCATCTATCCGTTTAACAGATTCGGCATGATCAGATAATTTTCATATGAAATCCATTACTGAGATCAAAAATGAATACAATGACCTCTTGCCGCAGGCCTTTATAGAATTGTATTGCGACGATACAAGGGGCGGCGTGAAATCGCTCGTGAAAAAGGCGGAAAAGCAGATCGAGAACCTGCGTGCGGAAGAAGCAAGGACAGAGAAGATGTATGCCTTTGAGCGGGAATACGGCACATATACTGCGATCTGCGGCATCGATGAAGTGGGCAGGGGACCACTGGCCGGACCCGTTGTTGCCGGGGCCGTGATTTTGCCAAAGGATCATCCCATCCTCTATCTGAACGACTCCAAGAAGCTCAGTGCGAAAAAGCGGGAGGAACTGTATGAGGTGATCACAAGGGAAGCAAGTGCATGGGGCATCGGGATGGCGGATCATGCAAGGATCGATGAGATCAACATCCTGCAGGCCACTTACGAAGCCATGCGTCAGGC
>JAFYDQ010000091.1 GCA_017544705.1 Lachnospiraceae bacterium
TCCGTTTCACAGTGTGCGTCCTTTCTATGTGTGGATTTGTGTGCCGATTGGCTAAATTATAACATAATTCCGCTCAAAATATCTTCCGAAGAATCCAAATGCATCGGAAACTTGTTTAGCCTCTTCATCCCGATGCATTTTGGCCATGCCGAATTGCCCCTGTGCATCGGAAACTGCTCCGTCTTCATGATCCCGATGCTATTCACTTATGAAGAATTGCCCTTGTACATCGGAATTGGGTTCATCCTCTTGATCCCGATGTATTTTCACCCATAAAAAAAGAACTGCGTGCATCGATACGCAAGCGCGCGACCTGTTTCCGATGCATTCCCCTCCAAAAAGGCATGAAAAATGCATCGGGATTCGTGTTTGCCACAAAATCCCGATGCAATCAAGCCAATAAATCATCCCTTCGCGACCAACCCGTCGGCGCCGGCGTCGATCGTAATCACGTCGCCCTCGTCGATCTTATCTTCGAGGATCAGTCTGGCGGCGAGCGTCTCGACATTCTTCTGCAGGAACCGCTTCAGCGGCCTTGCGCCGTAGACCGGATCGTAAGCATGCTCCACCACATAGTCGGTCGCGGCATCAGTCAGACTGATCGTGATCTTCCGATCGGCAAGCCGCTTGTTCAGATCATTCATCAGCAGCGTAACGATGCCCTTGATATTCTCTTTCGTGAGCGGTTTGAACATGATTGACTCATCCAGTCGATTCAGGAACTCAGGGCGGAAATGTGAGCGCAGTTCCCCGTTCACAAGTTCTTCCGCTTCCGGCGTGATGTTGCCGTTAGCATCGATCCCATCCAGCAGATACTGCGACCCGATGTTGCTGGTCATGATCAGGATCGTATTCTTGAAGTCCACGGTCCTCCCCTGCGAATCCGTCACGCGTCCGTCGTCCAAAACCTGCAGCAGCACATTGAAGACATCCGGGTGCGCTTTTTCAATCTCATCAAATAAGATCACGGCATAGGGCTTCCTTCTGACCGCTTCGGTCAATTGTCCGCCTTCCTCATAGCCGACGTATCCCGGAGGCGCTCCGATCAGCCTGGATACGGAGAACTTCTCCATGTATTCACTCATGTCAATGCGGACCATATTGTTTTCATCATCAAAGAGTGCCTGCGCCAGTGCTTTTGCAAGCTCGGTCTTGCCGACGCCGGTCGGTCCTAAGAATAAGAACGACCCGATCGGTTTGGTCGGATCCTTGATCCCGGCCTTGGAGCGCAAAATCGCTTCCGTGACTTTGGTGACACCCTCGTCCTGTCCGATCACGCGCTTATGCAGTTCTTCATCCAAATGCAAGGTCTTGCTGCGCTCGGATTCGGTCAGCTTCGCAACCGGGATTCCGGTCCAGCGCGAGATGATCTTTGCGATCTCTTCATCGGATACATTTTCATGTACCAGGGTAAGTTCCGCACCTTTGACCGATTCCTCTTCAGCGGCAAGTTCCGCTTTCAGTTTCGGCAGCGTCCCGTACTGCAGCTCGCCGACTTTGCTTAAGTCGCCCTGTCTGGTCAATATCTCGATCTGATTGTTGACCTCTTCGATCTCTTCACGCAACTTCTGCAGTTTGCTTAAGGAAGCTTTTTCATTCTCCCACTGCGCCATCATCGCATTCTTCTTATCGTTCAGTTCGGCAAGTTCCATGACCAGTTCTTCCAGTCTGGATTTGCTCAGCGAATCATCTTCCTTTTTCAGCGCCTCGACTTCGATCGCCATCTGCATGCTCTTACGGTTCAGTTCATCAAGCTCCGTAGGCATACTATCCTGCTCGGTCTTAATGAGCGCGCAAGCTTCATCGACCAGATCGATCGCTTTATCCGGCAGGAACCTGTCAGAAATATAGCGGTGCGATAAAGTCGCTGCGGATACAAGCGCAGCGTCCGTGATTTTGACGTGATGATAGTTTTCGTAACGCTCTTTCAGGCCCCTTAGGATCGAGATCGTGTCCTCGACCGTCGGTTCATCGACCATGACCGGCTGGAAACGCCGCTCGAGGGCCGCATCTTTCTCGATGTACTGGCGGTATTCGTCCAAAGTTGTCGCACCGATGCAGTGCAGCTCGCCTCTGGCCAGCATGGGTTTTAGCATGTTGCCGGCATCAAGCGCGCCGTCCGTTTTGCCCGCGCCCACGATCGTGTGCAGCTCATCGATGAAAAGAATGATCTCGCCGTCGGAATTTTTGACGTCTTCGAGCACCGCTTTTAAGCGCTCCTCGAATTCGCCCCGGTACTTGGCACCGGCAACAAGCGCGCCCATATCGAGTGCGAAGATCTTCTTATCTTTCAGGCCCTCCGGAACATCACCGCGAACGATTCGCTGCGCCAAGCCTTCGACGACCGCGGTCTTACCGACCCCCGGTTCACCGATGAGCACAGGATTGTTCTTGGTCTTGCGGCTTAAAATGCGGATCACGTTCCGAATCTCCGCGTCTCTGCCGATGACCGGATCAAGCTTCTGGTTCCTAGCCCGCTCCACGAGCTCCTGCCCGTATTTTTCAAGCGTGTCATAAGTCGCTTCCGGATTGTCGGAAACCACGCGCTGGTTGCCTCTGACCGTAGAAAGTGCCTGCAGGAAACGCTCGCGCGTGATGCCATACTCTTTCAGCAGGTCTTTTACCGCCTCGTTCGGATACCGGATCATCGAAAGGAACAGATGCTCGACGCTGACGTACTCATCGCCCATGGCCTTTGCTTCATCTTCCGCGGAAACCAGCACCTTGTTCAGCTTCTGGCCGATGTAGATCTGTCCGCCCTGCACCTTCGTGCGTGCATTCAGTTTCGACTCCACATTATCCAGAAAATGCTCCTTCTGGATCTCCATCTTCTCGATGAGCTTTAAGATCAGGCTGTCTTCCTGCGTCAGCAACGCGTACAGCAGGTGCTCCTGCTCGATCTCCTGATTGCCGTATTCATATGCCAGTTTTTCAAGGCTGTTGACAGCCTCCATGGATTTCTGTGTGAATTTATTGATGTTCATAGGATCACCTCCCCTGGTTTTTCCTTTTATTTCTTCTTGCTTTCCTATGCACAGACTCGAAAAGGCGCAGCATAGCTGCTCACCCGTCCGCTTCGCGTCCTGCTTTTCTCGTTGATGGATGCAAGAAAGCAAATGTCGCTTCGCGCCGCTTGCTTTCCTATGCATCCATCATGATATCACACATTGTTAGCACTCGCAAGTAGTGAGTGCTAATTTGAGACTAAAATAAATCTGAAATATTTATAAACTGCCCCCCACCGGCGAAAAATCAGCGAATTCTCATTTTCCTTCAGTTTTCGCTGACTCATTCGGTCCTGTTTTTGGATGCGGTCAGCGATTTTTGTATTGTTCCTCGTTTTCGCTGACCATTTCAGGTGTTGGCCAGTCTACGAATCAACGAAATTGCACTCCTATCGCATTATCGCTGATTTGCCCCTCAATTTTCGATAAAAAAGTCAGCGATTTCACCTCTTTCTGCAACTATCGTTGACTCCCTCCGAAGCCACAGTATAAAAGCCACGCTGAACGACGCATTCAGCATAACTCCCAAATCGCAACCGCTGAGGCGGCGGCGACATTTAAGGAGTCGACGCCGTGGCTCATGGGGATCTTGACGGCATAGTCACAGGCTGCGATGGTCTCGGGGCGCAGGCCTTCCCCTTCCGCGCCAAATACCAGTGCCAGCCGGTCATGGGCATGGAGACGCTCATCGCGGATCGACAACGCATCATCCGTAAGTGCCATTGCAGCGACGGCAAAACCATATGCTTTCAAGATATCAATTCCGCCTTCCGCAAGCGGCGGAATGTAGGTCCAGGGAATCTGGAATACGCACCCCATTCCGACGCGGATCGCGCGACGGTAGAGCGGGTCGGCGCAGTCCGTGGTCACAAATACCGCATCGGTATTTAATGCCGCAGTACTCCGAATGATCGCACCCACATTGGCAGGATTCACGATCCCCTCCATCACGGCAATACGCAGCCGGCCAGCAGAAGCATCCCGTGCCAGTTCTTTGATCAGCATCGCAGCCGCAGGCTTCTCTTCCCGGTACATTGCGACCAGGATCCCACCGGTCAGATTGTACCCGGTGATCGTCGTGATGTTGTCATGCTTTGCGACATAAACCGGCACATCCGGAAAGTCTGCAAATAACGGGCGAGCACGCTCCAGTTTCTTATCTTCGATGAGATAAGAATGCGGCTTGAAACCAGCTTCCAGTGCGCGATATGCAACCTTATCGCTTTCCGCAATGAAAAGGCCCGTCTTCGGTTCATAAAAACGGGCCAATTGTACTTCATTTAATTCCACGAAGACCTGCATTTCCTCCGCGGCAAGGTCTTTCACCTCTATCAGCATATGTGTTCTCCCGGGTTGCGTCGTGACTTTTGGACCACTAACCCCGTAGGCCATGCTCCTTCGGAGACATGGCAAACCCCAAAGGTCCACAAAATGGACCACTAACCCCGTCCCCAAGGGCTCACTCTGGCCAAGGGGGTCAGCGTCTCCGTCGGCCGCCGCCAAAGAGCAGGACTAAACGCAGTACCTGCAGGATCGTTGCGGCTGCAGATGCCACATAGGTCATGGCGGCACTCTTTAATACCTTCCTTGCACCGTCAACTTCATCCGGCGCCATTAACTGCATATTTTCCAATGTCGCAAGCGCTCTTCTGCTCGCGTCGAATTCAACAGGAAGCGTCACCAGCTGGAAGATCATGCCAAACGAGAACAAGATGATCCCAAGCCGGATCAGGATATCCGATCCGCCAAGGAAACGCGGTGAGCTTGCAAGCAGAACGCCGATCAGGATGATCGGGATCCCGAACTTCGATCCGATATTTGCTACAGGCAGGATCGAGGAGCGCAGCCGCAGCGGAAAATACCCTTCGTTATGCTGCATCGCATGTCCGCACTCATGTGCCGCAACACCAAGCGCTGCGATGGATCTGGAATCATAAACGGCATCCGAAAGATTGACCAGTTTGGTCTTGGGATTAAAGTTATCCGTGAGTTCCCCGCGGATATGCGTGACGCCCACATCGTAAACCCCGTTTGCCTTCAGGATCCGCTCTGCGGTTTCTGCTCCCGTAAGGCCCGCGCGGTTGGCGACCCGTGCGTATTTATTGAACGATGATTTTACACCGGCACTTGCGATCATGGAGACGACTGCACCGATGATCACCAGGATGTATGTCCAGTCTAGTCCGTAAAACGGCATGTACATGTTCGTTCCTCCTATTATTCTTATTTCGGGTTCATCGAAACCACACTTTCTCGCGCACGTACACCTTTAAACGTGCGCTCTAAAGGTGTTTCGCAAAACCCCATTCTCTTTATAATCCCTACAGGATCATCCGAACCTGTTTTGCTTCGATGGTTACGCTCACCTCGGACTGAATGCCGGCGGATTCACCGTCGACGTGGACGGGCATCGGCTCCTCGGTGCGGATGACCACCTTTTTGGCACGGTAGGTATTCATCCCCGGGGTTTTGGTGTGCGTCCCTTTCATGGCACTCGGCAGGACGGCAAGCACTTTTCCTTTGGAAATGTCGCCGACGACCAGAATATCCAGCAGGCCGTCGCTGTAATCGGCTTCGGGACAGAACATGAAACCGCCGCCTTCATAGCGGTGGATCATGGAGGTAACAAACATGATCCGGTCGACATGGATCTGCCGCTCATCATCCAGAATGATGGTCGCTCCGATATTTCTGGCCGAAGCAAGCTGTTTGAGTGCGATCCCAAGATAGGTCAGTTTCCCGAGTCCGATCTTATTCAGGGTATCTTTGATCTTGCTGTGCAGCGCCTCATGACAGATCGCCGCATCGAATCCGATCCCCATGCTGACGGAAAAACGCTTCATCCCGCCCGTATAGTTTAAACATCCGATGTCCATCGGAACGATTTTTTCAGGCTTTAAGATCCGCTCAAGCATCAGTTTATGATCCTTGGGCAGCCCGAGATCCCTGGTCAGATCGTTACTGGAACCGATCGGCAGGCAGCCGAGCGTCACTAAGGAAAAATCACGGATCCCGCAGACCACTTCGTTCATTGTCCCGTCACCGCCGCAGACAATGATCGTGACTTCCTCATCCGTCTTCGTGATGTCTTCTGCAAATTTCCTGGCAGCGCCGTAACCGTCCGTCATGTAGAGCACATAAGGAACCTGTCTGTCCATCAGTACCTTTTCCACTTCCTTCCAGAGGATCGCTCCCTTTCCGCTGGAAGAAGCCGGATTTACAATAAAATGATACATATCATACCCCCAATAATCTCGAAAACTTCCGCTGTTTGTATTGTACCACAAGAAGGCGTGTTCATACTACCCCATTGTGCGCCTGCGCCATACTGTTTCATTCTGCAGCGCCGGCCGGACATAAAAAAGGGGAGTGCTCATGGTCAACATGAGTCACTCCCCGATATTGCATGATCTCTGAGCACCGGCCAAACAATCGGCCAGCAGCCGGCCAAACACCCGGCCGGACAATGGATCACATCAGTCCGTACTGCTTGGAAATGAGCTCCCAGATGATTTCGGCTATAACGATCGAACCGTCTGACTTTTCGAACTTCTTGAAGTTGAAACCTACGGGAATTTGGCAGACAAACGGCTTTCCCTGGAACGTGATCGTAATGTTGAGGGGAACTACATTGTTGTTCTGCTTCATCAGCAATACGGCCTGCGAATCAAGTACCGTTATCCCACGAAGGTCGACATCAACGCCAACATCCTTGAACATCATGCTGAGCTGATCATCGCTCATGCCCTGTAAGATTGTAGCCCAATGGTTCAGGGCCCACTTTAAGTTATCAAGTGCTTTCTGAGAGGGAGATACGGCTTCGGACGCTCCGGGGTTCGAACCGGTATAGGTCACTGCTTCCTCTTCCTCCGGAATCACGGTGGACTGGACACGCTGGCTGTTAAATGCATGACCGTGATTTGCGTAGATGGGTGTGGAATTATAAGGACCAGCGGGAACATCCCAAGTCGGGCAGGAATAATAATTGATCCCGGTGCTGAACGAGTCGGGGACTCCCACGATCGGGTTGTTTAAGTATGCGGTCAAAGTATAGCTGCAAGAGTGGTCATATCCGCTGATCCACTGGGCGGCGCCGGCCATATGGTCAACCAGATCGCTTCCGTCAAGCGTTCTGGCACTGTCATCCTGATATTCCATTTTTACGTCCCAGGCGATCTGAAACTCGCTGGAGCCCTCCCTGGGCGCGGCGTACCTGAGTCTCGTGCCTTCCTCCGGTCCTACGACGA
>JAFYDQ010000092.1 GCA_017544705.1 Lachnospiraceae bacterium
GGTAATCTTGGCGCGGCTGCTGTTTCAACTTCCGGCAATGTTGTGATCGAACTGGATGGGACAAACACTGTACAAGGTGGAAATGATCATGCCGCATTGGGTGATAGAGGTTCTTCAATTACAATACAGGATGCGAACGCAGTTCAGGGTAGTTTGACAGCAACCGGAGGAAATAACGGAGCCGGAATCGGCGGCGGACCGAATGTTGGCGGACAGGTTAATATCACGGGAGGAGTCGTCACGGCAACCGGAGGAAATAACGGAGCCGGAATCGGCAGCGGACCACACGCAAGAGGAGGCAATATAACGATTAGTGGAGGAAAAGTCACAGCGACCGGAGGATACATGGCATCAGGGATTGGAGGCGGAAATCACGGGATGAACGGAACTGGAATCAATGTTACAATCACCGGAGGATTTGTTATAGCAAATGGCGGAGGAAATGAAACAGGAAACGAAGCCGGAATCGGTGGCGGAAACATGGGAGTTGCCAGCAACAACCAAATTACCGGCGGCACCGTAATAGCAAATGGCGAGATTTTGTTTACGGATGGTACGGTCGATCCTACACTACAAGCAGAGACTGCAGCAACTGTTGCGGTGGAAACAAGTGTTGATGCTATTTCCGATGGGAATGAAGAGATTGCACCTACGCAGAATTTTAGCGCGTTTACGGCGCAGATGAATGCGCAGATCAGTGCGGTTTTACAGCAGATTTCTGCGCTGCTTGCATCTGGGAGATTGGATCTTCTGCAGGCGCTGATCAATGCCGGATTTGCCGTAAACCTTGGAAACTTTACGATGCTTGATGCAGGAACCTGTGACATGCTCAGTCGGGTTCTGGATGCGGGCGTCCCGGTGAAGGTCGACTACACTTACGGCGGCGTGAGCTACCGGACCACGATTCCTGCAGACGGGAAAGCAAGTCTGGCATCGCTTTCGACAGACGGTGTCTGCACGATCGAAGAACTGATGGGTGCATTTGAAACAAAGACGCTGTAAGATCTGATTTTTGTGCAATCAAAAACCGCGAAAGCCTGAAATGGTTTCCGCGGTTTTTGCATAAACTCCGCTCAAGCGCCGCTCGGGCTGGCCCGATCACAGATCGTGCCAAATACGCAGACGGAGGGATTCGAACCCTCGTGCCCCGGAGGGCAAACGCATTTCGAGTGCGCCCCGTTATGACCACTTCGATACGTCTGCAAATCATTACCTAAACTATCATATTCACTGCGGAAAGTCAACGCAGATAAGCGCTTTACTGACGATAGATGATCTTATTCTTAAGCGCACCAGCTTCTGTTTCACAATCCAGCAGCTTAACCAGCTCTAAACCGAAGGGGATCGCGGTACCCATTCCGCGGGATGTGGTAATATTGCCATCCGTCACGACTTCGTCTTTTAAAACGGTCGCACCTTCCAGTTGTTCTTCGCGGCCGGGATAGCAAACTGCCGCCTTTCCTTTCAGGATCCCGAGGCGTCCGAGAATGGAGGGTGCGGCACAGATCGCGGCGATCCGTCGGTTTGTGGCATGGAAATCAAGCAGCATTTTCTGCAGGGTTTCATTATTGTACAGGTTCTCGGTTCCCGGCATACCGCCCGGAAGAACCAGCAGGCAGGCGTTTGCAAGATTAACATCCGACAGCTTACAGTCGGCCTTTACCAGAATCTCATGGGAACCGCGCACACAGTCGCTCCCGTCAACAGATACCATTTCGACGGGGATATTATCCCTTCGCAGCAGATCGACAACCGTCAGTGCTTCAATTTCTTCAAATCCGTCAGCCAGAAATACATAACAGGTTTTCATGGAAATACCTCCGTAAAATGCAGGAATCTGTGCGTCATTATCATTCTACCACAGTGCATGTTATGCAGACAATCATGATTGCACCGGCATGCCATTTCATGTATAATTCACTATGTATGACCATGTATGTGAGGAAGCATAATGCACGAACTGGAATATCCGTTTGATTCCCAATATATCATTAAAAAGAAGCGTTCGATCAAAAGGACGCTTTTGGAAAGAGATATCAAATATGTCGAAAAAAAGATCGCGGTACTCGGCGGTTCCACGACACATGACATCATTCAGGTGCTGGAACTGTTCCTGCTGAATACAGGGATCAAACCGACATTCTATGAAAGCGAATATGCCAAATACTGGGAAGATGTCATGTTCGACAATCCGGAACTGAAGGAATTCTCCCCGGATCTGATCTATATCCACACCGGCAACCGGAATCTGAATCATTTACCCACACTGCAGATGAGCAAAGAGGATGTTGAAGCCGGCCTCCGGGCGGACTATGAGCATTTTCGCGTTTTATGGGAGAAGATCGGGGATACCTATCACTGTCCCGTGATCCAGAACAACTTTGAATTTCCTTATTACAGGCTTCTCGGAAATGCGGAAGCGACCGAATATCGCGGAAGCGTGCGGTATATCAACCGGCTGAATGAGATGTTTGCGGAATATGCGCAGACGCATCAGGATTTCTATATTCAGGATATTCAGTATCTCTCGGCCTGTTACGGGCTTGATAAATGGGCGGATTCACACTACTGGCACATGTACAAATATGCGCTGGCCGTAGATGCCATCCCGACGCTCTCCTATAATCTGGCCAACATCATGAAATCGCTTTTCGGTAAAAACAAAAAAGCGTTTGCACTTGATCTGGACAACACCCTCTGGGGCGGGATCATCGGTGATGACGGCGTGGAGAACATCGAGATCGGCCCGGAAACATCCATGGGGCAGGTTTACGCAGAGTTTCAGTCCTATATCAAAAAGCACAAAGATCTTGGCGTGATCTTAAATGTCTGCTCCAAGAACGAAAAAGAAAATGCGATCGCAGGCCTTGAGCATCCGGACAGTATCTTGAAGCCGGATGATTTTATCCTGATCAAGGCAAACTGGGAGCCAAAGAGCCAGAATCTGGTCGAGGCGGCAAAACAGCTGGACCTGCTTCCGGAGTCCTTTGTATTTGTTGATGACAATCCGGCCGAGCGGGAGATCATCCGTGCCCAGGTACCGGGTACGGCGGTTCCGGAGATCGGCAGCGTCGAAGATTATATCCGCGTTTTGGATCATGCCGGGTATTTTGAAGTGACAACACTTTCGGAAGATGATGCAAAACGGAACGAAATGTACAAGCAGAATGTGCAGCGGACAGAGCTTGCACAGAGCTTTGGGGATTACGGGGAATACCTGCGCTCTCTGGAGATGAAGGGTACGATCGAAGGGTTTATCCCGATCTACCTGGAGAGGATCGCGCAGTTATCCAATAAGAGCAACCAGTTCAATCTGACGACCCGCAGGTATACACGTACCGAGATCGAGGAGATCGCGGGCGATAATGCCTATATCGATCTCTACGGAAAGCTGGAGGACAAATTCGGTGATAACGGCGTGGTATCCGTGGTGATCGGACACAAAGACGGGGAGACCCTGCACATGGACCTCTGGATCATGAGCTGCCGTGTCCTGAAACGGGACATGGAATTTGCCATGATGGATGAACTGGTCGCAAAATCACAGGCAGCAGGGATCAAAACGATCAGAGGCTACTACTATCCGACGGCGAAGAATCACATGGTGGAGAATTTCTACGCCCAGATGGGCTTTACGAAAGTAAGCGAAGATGCGGAAGGCAATACGGAGTGGGAATTCAAGGTCGAAGCTGACTATCAGAAGCAAAATCAATGGATCGAGGTGAACGGAAAATGAGCAGGGAAGAGATTTTTGACAAATTAAATGAGGTGTTCAGGGATGTGTTTGACGATGATTCGATCACGGTCAAAGACGAAACCACGGCAGCGGATGTGGACGGATGGGACAGCCATATGCATATCTCCCTGATCGATGCCGTTGAGGAAGAATTTGAGATCCGTTTCGATATGAAGACGGTGGTAAAAATGAAAAACGTCGGCGAAATGGTGGATGAAATAGAAAAACAAATCTAGCAGGAAAGGAAGAGCACATGAAAAGAGTCGGAATTTTAACAAGCGGTGGTGACTGTCAGGCATTAAACGCGGCAATGAGAGGTGTTGTTAAGACACTGTGGTTCACCTATGAACCCGGACAGATCGAGATCTACGGATTCATGGACGGATATCGCGGATTGATCTACGGGGATTATAAACAGCTGACCCATTCTGATTTTTCAGGGATCTTAACCAGAGGCGGAACGATTCTCGGAAGTTCCAGAACGCCGTTCAAATCGATCCGGGAGCCGGATGAAAACGGTGTCAATAAAGTGGAAGCCATGAAACAGAATTATTACAGGCTGAATTTAAACTGTCTGGTGATCCTTGGCGGAAACGGAACGACCAAAACCGCAAACCTGCTTCGCGAAGAGGGCTTGAATGTGGTGACGCTTCCGAAAACGATAGACAATGATCTGTGGGGAACGGATATGACCTTTGGTTTCCAAAGCGCGGTAAATCTTGCAACCAATGTCATCGACTGCATTCATACAACGGCTTCTTCCCATAAGCGCGTGTTCATCGTAGAGATCATGGGACACAAAGCCGGGTGGCTGACGCTGAATGCCGGCATGGCCGGCGGGGCGGATATCATTCTGATCCCGGAGATCCCGTATGATATCGAAAAGATCGTAAATGCCATCAATCTGCGCACCAAGAGAGGCGCTTCCTTTACGATCCTTGCGGTCGCAGAAGGCGCGATCTCCAAAGAGGACGCGGCATTGAGCAAGAAAGAATACAAGGAAAAACTGGAGAACCGCAAATATCCTTCCGTTTCCTACGAGATCGCGGCACAGATCGAGGAGCGGACCGGTCAGGAGATCCGCGTAACGGTTCCCGGCCATATGCAGCGCGGCGGAGAGCCCAGCCCTTATGACAGAGTATTGGCCAGCCGTCTTGGTACGAAGGCTGCAGAACTGATCATCAATGATGATTACGGATACATGGTCGGTGTGAAAAACCGCGAGATTGTGAAATTCCCGCTTGAAGATGTGGCAGGGAAACTGAAAATGGTACCGACGGATTCGGATTTCATTCAGGAAGCAAGAATGCTCGGGATCAGTTTCGGCGATTAAGGAACGGATGGGATCAACATGTCCTACATGGCATTATACAGAAAATGGAGGCCGGATCGTTTTGAAGACGTGAAAGGTCAGGATCATATCGTAACCACGCTCCGTAACCAGATCTTAACGGGGCGGATCGGTCATGCCTATCTGTTCTGCGGGACCAGAGGAACCGGAAAAACCACGGTCGCAAAGATCTTCGCCAAGGCGGTAAACTGTGAACATCCGGTAAACGGCAGTCCGTGCGGAGAGTGCAAAAGCTGCAAGACGATCGCATCCGGCGCATCCATGAACGTGATCGAGATCGATGCCGCAAGTAACAGCGGTGTGGACAATATCCGTGAAATACGGGAGGAAGTTGCCTATTCCCCCGCAGAAGGGGAATATAAGGTCTATATCATTGACGAAGCACATGCGCTTTCCAGGGATGCATTCAACGCACTGTTAAAGACGCTGGAGGAGCCGCCGTCTTACGTGATCTTTATTCTGGCGACAACGGAAGCACACAGGATCCTTCCGACGATCCTTTCCAGATGCCAGCGTTATGACTTTAAGCGGATCAGCGTGGAAATGATCATGGAGCGCCTCCATGAGCTGATGGCGGCAGAGGGCATTGAAGCGGAAGAAAAGGCAGTCCGGTATATCGCCAAATCCGCAGACGGAGCCATGCGTGATGCATTAAGCCTTCTGGATCAGTGCGCCGCTTTTTATTTCGGACAGAAGATGACCTACGAAAATGTGTTGGAAGTGCTCGGTGCAGTGGATACCGGTATTAATTCGGAACTGCTTCGCAGCCTCATGGTAAGGAATATTCCGGATGCACTGAAAATACTGGAAAATGCGGTGTTGCAGGGAAGAGATCTGCGCCAGTTCGTATCCGAGTTTACCTGGTACTTGAGAAACCTGCTTCTGATGAAGGCAACGGAAGACGTTGAGGATCTTCTGGACATTTCGGCAGAAAACCAGCTGCAGCTCAAAGAAGAGGCAGAAGCGATCAACGCGGATACCTTGATGCGCTATATCCGGATCTTTTCGGAATTGTCGGATGACCTGCGCTATGCGGTACAGAAAAGGATCCTGATCGAGATGGCGATCATCAGGATCTGCAAGCCGAATATGGAGACCGATCTTCAGTCCTTAACGGATAGGATCCATGCAATAGAGGAAAAACTGGAAAACGGCACGTTTCATGTCGCATCCGCAAACGGCGGGGATGATAAAAACGAAGAGGACGAAGAGCCCGCTGTTTTACAGGAGATTCCGAAAGCACTGACGGAAGATATCAAAAAGATCGTATCGAACTGGTCAGGGATCATCATGCAGATGCCGGGCCTGATCGCATCATTTTTGAAAACGGCGAAGCTGACGGCCAAAGAAGATGATAAGCTTCTGATCGTGGCCGCAGACCAGATGGCCTGCGAATACCTGAATAAAGAATCGGCACAGAACGAGATCCAACAGGTATTTGTAAAGACGATCGGCAAGGAAGTGAATTTCGAAGTCATCGCACTGAAGGAAGGTGCGGACTTTAAGCACGAATATGTGGATTTGGGCAAACTGATCCATATGGAGATAGAAACAGAAGATTAAAAGCTATTCGGAGGAATACGATCATGGCAAAAAGAGGCGGTTTTCCGGGCGGCATGGGGATGCCCGGGAACATGAACAATCTGATGAAGCAGGCGCAGCGCATGCAGCGGCAGATGGAAGAGAGCCAGAAGGAAATGGAGACAAAGGAGTTTTCGGCATCTGCAGGCGGCGGAGCCGTGGAAGTAGTCATTTCCGGCAAAAAAGAAATTACCAAAGTAACACTTTCACCGGAAGTTGTGGATCCGGATGATATTGAAATGCTGCAGGATCTGATCATGGCAGCGGTAAATGAAGCTTATCGAAAAGTGGAGGAAGAATCCCAGAACGCAATGAGCAAGTTCACGGGCGGCATGGGATTACCGTTCTGATGGATCTGTACAGTGGATATATTAACAAATTGATCGCGGAATTATCCATCCTGCCGGGTATCGGCAACAAATCCGCGCAGCGTCTGGCTTTTCACATCATCAACATGCCCAAGGAAAGCGTACAGCGGCTTGCGGATATGATGGTTGAAGCCAGGGAAAAGATCCGCTACTGCAAGCAGTGCTGCACGTTAACGGATGCGGAATTGTGCCCGGTATGCGCTGATCCCGCAAGAAATGCCAGAGTCATCATGGTCGTGGAGAATACCCGAGACTTAACGGCGTATGAGCGGACGCATCGCTTTGACGGCGTGTATCATGTGTTGCACGGGGCCATCAATCCGACGCTCGGGATCGGACCGAACGAGATCCGGCTCAAAGAGCTGCTGCAGCGTCTCCAGCACGATGTGGACGAGGTGATCATTGCAACCAACTCCAGCATCGAAGGAGAGACCACCGCCATGTATATCAGCAAGCTGATCAAGCCTACCGGGATTAAAGTCACAAGGATTGCCAGCGGCGTGCCGGTCGGCGGTGAGCTGGAATATATCGATGAAGTAACGTTATCACGCGCCCTGGAAGCAAGGGTGGAACTATAACCGGAAAAGAAAACAAAACGGAGGATTTAAAATGAGCGTAACAGTCAGTGATTTTGGAAAAATGCCGGATGGAAGACCCATCTATCTCTACACGATCGAAAACGGCGGCATGAAAGCCTGCGTGACCAATTTCGGAGCGATCCTGGTTTCCCTGTTCGTACCGGACGGAAAGGGAAATACGGATGACCTGGTTCTGGGATTTGATAAAGGCGAAGATTATTTCCACAACGGAAGCTTTTTCGGCGCTACGGTCGGCAGAAATGCGAACAGGATCGCGGGCGCGAAGTTTTCCATAGACGGAAAGACGTATCAGCTGGCCGTAAATGATAATGAGAACAATCTGCATTCGGATTTCGAAAAGGGATTCCATATGCAGTACTGGAATGCGATCACAAGCGATGACAGCGTCCGTTTTTCCTATCAGGCACAGGATATGGAAACAGGTTTCCCCGGAAATCTGGATATTTCCGTGACTTATACACTGACACCGTCACACGAACTGATCCTGCATTATGAAGGCGTCAGCGATCAGAAAACCCTGATCAATGTGACCAATCACAGCTATTTCAATCTTTACGGGCATGACCACGGAAGCATTTCCGATACGCTCTTGCAGATCGAAGCAGATAAATACACACCGGTTGTTGCGGGAGCGATCCCGACCGGTGAACTCTCACCCGTCTCCGGCACACCCATGGATTTCAGGACATGGAAAGAGATCGGAAAAGAGATCGATGCGGATTTTGAGCAGTTAAAGCTGGTTCAGGGATATGACCACAACTATGTGGTCCGCGATTATAACGGCAAGCTGCGCCGGATCGCCGGTGCAAAAGCAGGCGGCAGGGAAATGACGGTTTATACGGATCTGCCGGGCGTACAGTTCTATGCGGGCAACTGCATTGCGCCTTGCACGGGAAAAGGCGGAGTTTCCTACGACAAACGTTATGCATTCTGTCTGGAGACGCAGTATTTCCCGAACAGCATCAATCAGGACGGATTCGAGAAGCCGGTATTTGATGCCGGAGAAAAATATGACACGGTAACGATCTATCAGTTTGCCTGGGAGTAAAAATGTCAACGGAAACAGAAAAAAAACGTAAAAAAGATCAATTTTCCGTTACGGTTGTCGGGATCGTGATCTATTCGGTCCTGCTGATCGGTATTGTAGCCGGAACCTATCTGGGTATCAAAACATTTTACAGGAATCACCAGAAAAAGGTCGATGAAGCGGTAGCACAGGCAGAGGAAGAAATCGAGGCACGTGCACAGGCAGAAGCCGCAGCGATCACGGAGGTTGAAGAGGCGGCGGAACCGGAACCTGAGCCGGAGGCGGCCGAAGAAGAGGAAGTACTTCCGGAGAAGCTTGTGGATGTGACAGGGATCGTCAATGCGGAGACCAGAGAGATCGATTACAGCCAGACTGTGGCAGAACCCGGAAAAAGAGATGCGAAAAATGTCTGGAAGGACAGCGTTTTTTCAAAACTTGAAAATGTGCAGAATCCGGCGGAAGCACCGATCAACACTTATGATTTCAGCAGAAGATTTGCATTTGTAAATACGGATAAAAAGCTGGAATTCATGATCTATACAAATCCGGAGACCGAAAAGGCGGAAAAGATCACCACAAAAGAGTATTGCGGCGAAGATGTGGAAGTGATCAACTATTATTATAACAACGGAAACATCAACTACGTGTCGCAATACCGCCAGGCTGTGGATATCCCGGTCAATCCGTCCACCAGAAGTGTACAGGCCAGGTATTATTTCAGCAAAGATACGCTGGTAAAGTATATTTACTGCGAAGAAGAACACGCTACGGAATATAATGTTTCCGACATGGATAAATACAGCGAAGGAACGATCGCACAGTATGATTTCCTGGAGTCGGATATCATCAACAGGGCTTATATCAACTACAATGTCGTGAAGCTTTTACCGGAAGCGGAAAAGGCGGAAGGCTATATAATGGATGAGTTCAATTCCGCGCTGAACGAGGTCGATATCATCATTACCGACCAAAACGGCAATGAAGTGACAAGAACGCACAGCAACGAAGACGGCTATTACAGCCTGGAACTTCCTATTGACGATGCGGCAGAATATACGCTTTGCGCGCAGAAGAGTTCCTTAGACAGTGTGGAGATCCACAATATACGGGCACCAAAGGGTTGCTCCGTATACGCTGTGGAACCGATCTACATGGCCTATACGGAAACAGGAGCCATTTACAATGTGCAGATCCTTGTCAGGGAAGCGGCCAATGCGACCAGCGGCTTGCCGGATGCAACGATCCGTATCCGGAACGGGATCAATAACCGGGACGGAGAAGCGATCGCAACGGGTGTACTGGATGCAACAGGCGCGATCACGGCACCTTTAAAAGCCGGATGCTATACGGCAGAAGTACAAAAGGGCGGCTATGAAACCTGCTATTTTACGATCATCGTGAAAGCAGACCATCAGGCAGTTCTCGGGTATGCCGTAGCGGATGTCGGGGAAAACGAAGTGGTTACAACACTTTCCTGGGATTCAACACCGCTGGATCTGGATCTTCGGATGTTCTCATCGGGAGGAGCAAGGGTCAACAGATCAGGGCTTGACAGCGTAGGCTCCACAATGGCAGAGATGATCCGTACCACACAACTGGGTTCGGACACGTTTGAGTGTTACGTTTCCGATTACAGCAACTGTACGGGCGGGGATCTGTATTCCTACAGCATGGCGGGTTCCAACGCATATGTTTCGGTCTATTCCGCAGACGGATTGCAGGCGCAGTTCCATGTGCCGCTCGCGCATATGGGGATCGTCTGGAAACCGTTTGAGATCCGAAATGCAAGGATCCTGCCGTTAAACGATTACTATTATCATACGGATGAAGGCAGTATCTGGATGAGTAAGCAGTAGAAACACTTGTTTTTGCATATCAGATGGACTATCATAACTAGTTGAGGGGAAAACGGAAAACAGGAGGGGCCATGAAAAACAGAATCGCAACGACCGTTAAACTGTTAACTGCAGCAGCACTTGCTGCAACGATCATCTTCACAACGGGGCAGCAGGTATCTGCAACGGAAGCCACAGACGCACAGTTGCAGATGCTTTTGCTGACACAGACGCCGGAATATCAGGCAGCACTTGCCATGCAGCAGGCACAACTGGCACAGATCGCGGCGCAACAGGAAGCTTTGTTAAAACAGCAGGCAGCCCTTTTGGCAGCCCAGCAGGCCGCGGCGCTCGCAGCACAACAGGCGGCATGGAATGCACAGCTTGCGGCAGCCCAGCAGGTATATGCCAATGCACAGTATCTGCATGCGCATGCCATCAACCAGGCATATCTGCTGAATTCCACGCAGGCAATGCAGCGGGCACAGTATGAGTCGATGATCAATAAAATGGGTCTGGATTATAAAAAGGAACTCATGAATAATTTCAAGGATGCGCAATATGATGCGATCCGGTCATTTATGGGTTATAACGGACTGTAAGAACCAACAGGGATTCGCTTAGGATAAGAGGACTCCGGCAGGAGCCCTCTTTTTAAGGCAAAAGCATATGGGAATCATCAAACGCATCAAAAACGAAATACAGATCGTAAAAGAACGCGACCCTGCGATCCATTCGTCCTGGGAGGTATTGCTCTATCCCAGTTTTAAAGTTATGCTCCACTACCGCACGGCTCATAAACTGTACATGAAAGGGCATTATTTCCTGGCCAGATGGATCTCCCAGCGCGCAGCAAGAAAAACGGGGATCGAGATCCATCCGGGTGCACAGATCGGAGAAGGACTGTTCATCGATCACGGAAACGGCGTGATCATCGGTGAAACAACCATCATCGGCAACAACGTGACCCTGTATCAGGGGGTGACATTGGGCGGCACCGGCAAGGAGCACGGAAAAAGACATCCGACTATTGCCGATAACGTGATGATCTCCGCGGGTGCAAAGGTTCTGGGCTCGTTTACGGTCGGGGAAAATTCCAAGATCGGTGCGGGTTCTGTGGTGTTGGAAGAGGTTCCGCCAAACTGTACCGTTGTCGGGGTTCCGGGACGTGTCGTCAAGCGGGATAATGAGATCGTGATCCCAAGGGAAACCATGGATCAGATTCACCTTCCGGATCCTGTCAAAGATGAAATGCAATCCATGGAAGAAAAAATCGCATTGCTGCAAAAGCGTATCGAAGAACTGGAAAATAAATAAATCATTTGAGGTGATGGAAAATGCAGTCTAGAACACACAACTGTAACGAACTACGTTTATCGGATGCCGGAAAGACCGTGACACTTTGCGGATGGCTGGATAATGAAAGAAAGGTATCCAAAAATCTGAGTTTTGTCCTGCTGCGGGATTTCTACGGAACGACGCAGTTTGTTTTTGAAAGTGAAGAGATGATCGCCAGGCTGGACGGTGTCAACAAAGAATCCACCCTGCAGATCACGGGACTTGTCAGAGAGCGGGAAAACAAAAATCAAAACCTGCCCACAGGCGAAGTGGAAGTGGTCCCGACGGATGTGCAGGTGCTCGGCAAATGCATCTATAATGCCCTGCCGTTTGAGATCAGGCAGTCGAAAGATGCCGACGAAAACTTCCGCCTGAAATACCGCTACCTGGATCTTCGCAATCCGGCAGTCAAAGACAAGATCGTACTGCGCTCCAAGGTTGTTTCGGAATTAAGGCAGCGGATGAGTGCGCTTGATTTTCTCGAGATCACAACCCCGATCTTAACCTGCTCGTCGCCGGAAGGCGCAAGGGATTACCTGGTGCCCTCCAGAAACCATCCCGGCAAGTTTTACGCGCTTCCGCAGGCACCGCAGCAATTCAAGCAGATCCTGATGGCTTCGGGATTTGACCGGTATTTCCAGATCGCACCCTGCTTCCGTGATGAGGACGCAAGAGCAGACAGATCTCCGGGAGAATTTTACCAGCTTGACATGGAAATGGCGTTTGCTTCGCAGGAAGATGTCTTTGCGGTCATGGAAGAAGTATTGCCGCCGGTATTTGAAAAATTCGGGCTGTATTCCAGAGCCTCCAAGGCACCGTTTGTTAGGATCCCTTATCTGGAAGCGCTTGCAAAATACGGTACGGACAAACCGGACCTGCGCATCGATCTGACCGTACAGGATGTCACGGAGTTATTCGGAAAGACGGAATTCGGACCGTTTCAGGACAGCATCATCAAAGCGGTCGTTACAAACGGATACAGTGCAACACGCAAAGAGATCGACAAGATGTGCGCGGATGTCGAGGTGGAAACGGCCAACAAGGCATTCTGGTTCCGTCTGGATGAAAACGGCGAATTCGTAGGGGGCATTTCCAAGTTCCTGACGGATCGCAAAGAAGAAGTGATCAGGACGCTGAATCTGAAACCGGGTGATTTTGTCGGCGTTTGTGCGGGAGATAAAGGAGCTGCCACCAAGACGGCGGGCGTTCTTCGCAGAATGCTCGGGATGTCCTCGGAGGGGCATTTTGATAAAGAACAGTATGCATTCTGCTGGATCGTTGATTTTCCGATGTATGAGATCGGTGAGGAATCGGGAGAACTGGAATTCTGTCATAACCCGTTTTCCATGCCCCAGGGCGGTATGCAGGCACTTAAAGAACAGGAGCCGCTTTCCGTTCTGGCATATCAGTATGATCTGGTGTGCAACGGCGTAGAATTATCTTCGGGAGCAGTCAGAAACCATGATCCCGAGATCATGGTCAAAGCATTTGAACTGGTGGGACTCGGGGAAGAAGACGTAAAGGCCAAATTCCCGGCAATGTACAACGCTTTCTGTTACGGCGCTCCTCCACATGCGGGGATCGCACCGGGTGTTGACAGAATGGTCATGCTGCTTGCAGGAGAAGACAGTATCCGCGAGGTGATTCCGTTCCCGATGAACAAACAGGCCATGGATATCATGATGGGTGCACCGGCAACTGTTGAACAAAAACAGCTGGATGAGGTACACATCAGCATCAAAGAGCCTGCCCTGTAACCTCAAATATCATGATCCGGTTTCTTGAGTCTTGCTCTGTAAACAGATCGGTACAGTCGATTTCATCGTAAAACGATAATTCGTCAAGACCGGTGAGATGCGCCATATAGGCATCCTGAGGATAGTAGAAAAAGAGAAGAACATTTCTTTGATGATCATAGCAGGATTGCAGGAGACATTTCATGACTGCAGTCAGAATTTCAACGGAAAACGGATTGAAGAAGAATATCCGGGTCACCTCGTCTGGCACGGCATAGGAGGCAGCAGAAGCTTCAATGAGCCGGATGTCACAGGGATGATCCGGATAATATTTTCGGTAGGATGAAAGGTTGCACAACGCCTTTTTATAGAATACATCGATATATTCGATACCGATGGATCTGCATCCTGTCCGGTGGGAAAGATAGATCGGAACCCGGCCTTTTCCGCAGCCGTAATCAAGCAGACAATCCGAATCGCCGATCAACCCGCTGCCAATCAGCCGGTCCAGTACGGTATATGTGGTTGCTTCATAGGGATAGATATGCGGATCGGAATACCGGTCATCGCGTCCGGTTGTTTCGATGTGAAGTTTTGCGTCTATGACATAGTCTTCAAAGTCGGATTTCATAGGTTTCCTCTTCATATCAAACATTATGCTGCAGAAAGGCGTCGTGATCAGTTAAGAGAATCCCTGTATTCCGTCGGGTTCATCCCGAAAGTCTGCTTAAAGGATCTGCTGAAATGAAAGGGATCGTTATACCCTACAGCAGCCGCAACCTGCTGTAGGGTCATTCCCTTATCGCCCATCAACTGTTTTGCAATTCCCATCCTGTAATTCCGGATATACTTTGAAGGGGTGATCTGCTCCACCCTGTTAAATACCTTGGTCAGATACGAAGAAGAAAACCCGAGATTCTGCGCGATCGTATTGAGATCGAGATCGGAGGCATAGTGATTTTGCACATATTCCTTCACCAGTTGTACGATCTCTTCTGGCGAAAGCGGAGATTCCTGGTTGTTTGCGGATCTTACCCCGTCATAAATACGGGTCAGAGACAGCTCCAGCTCCTTCAATACCTTGTGAAGTTCCTCCGGATCGACCGGCTTTAACAGATAATCTTTCACGCCGTAGCGGAGCGCTTCCTTGGCATACTGGAAATCTGCATAGCCGGTAATGATCACACATTTCACATTGTTCATCGTGCGGTGAATCTCACCCGCAAGTTCAAGCCCCGACATAACGGGCATCGAAATATCCGTAAAAATCACATCGGGCGGCTGCTGCTTTATGGCATTGAGCGCATCCTCCCCGTTAGAATAGATCCCGCACACCTTAAAATTGGGATTTTCCGTTTCGATATGCTTTGCGATGTTTTTTGCAATGAGTTTCTCATCTTCTGCGATGATCACCCGAAACCTTCTGTCATCCATGGTTCAGCCCTCTGTGCCTGCTGTTTCCTGAGCATCCGCATCCAAGTCAAGCTCTCCTCCTATTGTAACAAGCGCGCCGCCTTCTGCATAGTTGCTCACGCGGAAAATGTGTTTGCCGTGATACAGTGTTTTAAAGCGGATATAGATGTTCATCAGCCCCATGCCGTTGATCTCGAGACCCGGAAGCAGGTCCGTTTGGTTGATATAGGCTATTTTATCATTGATCTCTTTCAGATCGTCTTCAAGAAATCCGGGGCCGTTGTCTTTGACGGTGATCTCCCAGTAGATCCCGGTCATGCGGCCGTCAATGCTGATGATCCAGGGCGCACGCACGTTTTTGGTCGCATATTTGATCGAGTTTTCGACAATGAGCTGAAGACATAGCTTCGGGATCCTGATATCCTTCATTTCCTCCGGGATGTTGATGTGATAGATCAGATCATCTTCATAGCGCATCTTCATGCATTCAAGATAATCCTTCGCATGCGAGACATCTTCGCTTACGGGTACCAGCGGATCCTTGTCGGAAGAGATATATCTTAAGATCCTCGAGATGGTCTGACACATCTTTGTGACTTCATCATTCATTCCTTCATCTGCCATGGCGGAAATGGTTGCAAGAGAATTATACAGAAAATGCGGGTTCATCTGGGACTGCAGGGCAAGAATCTGGGACTGCAGCCGCTGATTGTTCAGCACGATCTCCCGGTTCATGGAAGCTTTGGCACGGTCATGCATATCCATTACCGCGGAGTAAAGGGTATCCAGTTCGATGATGTTTGTATCAATCTTCTCAAGGGATCCCGTAAGCATGCTCTCTTCATCTGTATGGAGTGATGAAATGCCGGAATACATCTTCATGACCGGGATCGTTATGATCCTGGAAACAACGTACGAAAGCAGGAGGATCAGGACCAAAAACCCGGCGAAGATCAGAAGGTTTGCTTTGATATAGTCGTATATGGGCCTGTAGAGATCGCTGTTATCGATCGCGATCACGGTGGTAAAGCCCGAATAGGAAGAGGTATTGACAAAAAGATGTGTATTTTTGTCATAGGAGATATGACGGGATTCATCATAAACCGTCTGACCGCTTCCCGTCACGGATGCGGCATAAAGCTCTGCCATGTTGTCATCCGTGAAACTGTAGATGCTCTTACCCGTCTGGTCGTAGATATAGATCTTCTCGTGATAGACGCCCGTATCGATCTTCTTCAGTTTGGAAATGAGAGAGGAGATGGAATGCTTCACCTCGATCACACCCTGCGGCTTATAATATGTCGACAGATACACCGACGCAACGGTAAGAAATCTGGATCCGTCCTCATAGGTAAAGAATTTGGCCAGTCGTTCATCCCGGTCGCAGAAGATCAGACGGTTGTCCTCGCTGCTTTGAAGTTCGGCATACCACGGCTTATCGCTCACATGATCCGCGGTATTCGAATTATCCAGTCCGACACCGACACATCCGCCTTCAAGAGAATACAGATAGATCTGATCGACGGGATGTGAAGGCCCCATGATCGCCGTGAGCAGATCGGTAAGCACCTTGATGTTCTGCATCTCGGAATAATTCCCGTCTCCGCTTGAAGCCGGTTTGTTCAGATATGTAAGAAAGTGTTCCTTGACGAGATTGGAATAGGCGACATTCTGCATGACGGTATTGACGCTTTTGATCTCTTCATCCATAAACGCCGATGCCGTCTGCGTATCCCGGGTAACCGACTCAAAAGCCTGTGTTTTGATCTTATGGGATTCGGATATGATGAAATAACTGATGTACACCAGAAAAACCAACGTAACCAGCAGAAAAAATACGAACTGCAACGTGGTCTGTACACTTTTTTTGCTTCTTCCGATCATGATACCCCCGGTTAAAAAAATCCATGCCGGATTCCTTTTTTATCCATTTTATCAGAAAAAGGATTGTTTTAAGATAAGCATACAAACAATCGATTGTCAATGTCAGTTACTGTAGTTGATCAAAGAAAAGAGAGGGTAAATATGAAAAAGAAGATACTGGTAACACTGTTGTCTGTGTCGATGGTTATGGGAATGCTTGCAGGGTGCGCACAGGGTGGCGCAGCGGATACTGCTCCGGCAGCTTCGGAGCCTGCGGCGGCAGCAGAGGAAGTTACGGAAGAAGCGGCTCCCGTTGAGGAGAGTGCAGATGCAGGTGATGATGTAACGATCACCTTTATGGCAAGCCAGGACTGGATCCAGGATGCCGAAATGGAACTTGGCGAGAAATTCACAGAGGAAACCGGGATCAAGGTAGACTATCAGATCGTTCCTTCCGATCAGTATGAAAGTCTTCTGATGACGAAGATCAATGCCGGCGAATGTACGGATATCTTCGGCGGACAGAGCTCGCAGTTCTCCATTGTCACACAGTTTGATGTTGAGAAAAATGCGGTTGACCTTTCCGGCGAAAGCTGGGCAGGCAACGTTGATCCGGCAGCAGCCGTTGAATTATCCGCAGGCGGCAAGCTCTACGGACAGCCCATTCAGGACGTATCCGCATGCTGGGCAGTCGCATATAACATTTCCATGTTTGATGAACTCGGACTTTCGATCCCGACAAATTATGCGGAATTCTGCGATGTATGTGAAAAGATCAAGGCGGCAGGGATCATCCCGATCTATGAGTGCGTATCGGACGGATGGCACCATGTATGCTGGACGGAAGCAGCCGTTGCCGCAACGCAGGCAGATCCTTCCTATCCCGATAAGCTGAACAACAACGAAGCTACTTTCGAAGGAAATCCGGAACTCACAACGATGTTTGCACAGTTAAAGGAAATGGCAGACAAGGGTTACATGGGCGACAACTATATGTCAAACGAATATGCAAACGCGCCTGCTTCGATCGCAAGCGGCGAATATGCAATGGTACTTTACAACCAGGGGCTCGGTGCCGAAGTGAATGCGGCAGATCCCGACTTCCCGGTGGACAATATCGGGTATTTCGTAAATCCGCTTTGCGACAACCAGGCATTGAACGTAAATTACTGCGGACCTTCCAGATTTATCTTCTCGGGTTCCAAGAACATCGATGCAGCCAAGAAGTATCTGGAGTTCATGGCTTCCGATGAAAGCCTTGCTTATATGACGGAAAATGTCGGCAAGTTCAACCAGCTTCCTTATTCCAATGCTCCTTCGGCATACTCTGCGGTTGTTCAGGATTTCTATGACAGATATCCGAATAAGGTTGCTGTTTTCCAGGCATCCGTTAAGTACTACAATCCTGCATGGATGGATATCGGTGCCGATATGTCCGCAATGTTCTTGGACGAGATGACACCCGAAGAAGTCCTTAAGGATATTGATAAATTAAGGGCTGAACAGGCAGCGGCCGCTTCGGATCCCGCATGGCAGTAAGTAACGGTCAAGTAACGATAAGTAACAGTAAGTAACTGGGATATTGGGGCTGTCTGACAGCGATCAGACAGCCCCGGTTTTTCGAAAGGGCGATCCAAATGAACAGGAATAAAATCTATCCGAGATATTTTGCGCTTGGCGCACTGATCATCTATTTTGTGTTTTTCTTTCTGCCGGGACTGATCGGTGTGGGCTATTCGTTCACGGACTGGTCTGCGTATTCCGATGAACTTCATTATGTGGGATTTGAGAACTTCAAAACCGTATTTTCCGCGGATGAAAACTATATGAAGATCATCACAAATACGCTGGAGTTCACATTGATCACAACGGTACTGAAGAATGTGATCGGTCTTATTCTTGCTCTGCTTCTGACCAAATCGATCAAGCTCCTGAACATGCACCGCGGGATCGTGTTTATGCCGTCCGTATTGTCGACGCTCATCATCGGCATGATCTTTAAGTCGATCTTAGATCCCAAATCCGGGCTTCTGAATTCCTTTTTCAGATCTGTCGGACTGGAGATGTTTGCCAAAAAGTGGCTCGTGACATCGGAACTTGCATTCGGATCGGTAATGGCGGTTGATATCTGGCGCGGAGTCGGATATATCATGACGATCCTGATCGCAGGGATCCTGTCCATTTCCAGCGATTATTATGAGGCTGCTGCGATAGACGGCGCCGGCGGCTGGAAGAAGTTCCGCTATATCACGCTTCCGCTGATCCTCCCGACACTTGCGACAACGACCGTATTAAACGTCATATACGGGCTGAAAGTGTTTGATATGGTTTATGCGCTGACGAACGGCGGACCCGGAAAGGCAACGACCGAGGTCCTGTATACGGCGGTATTCAAGAAATTCGGAACAGGCCAGTATGCGGTCGGTACGGCGTTATCCTCCGTAATGTTTGTGATCATGATCTTTGTCGGCGCTTACATGATCAGAGTAATGACGAAAAATGAGGTGGTGGAATAATGAAAGTCAAAAAGACCGTATTGTCGATCATCAGAAACCTTATAGCATGGGTCTTTTCGGCGATATGCCTGATCCCGCTGCTTTTGATCCTGTTCAATTCGCTGAAGGATAAAAAAGCCGCATCAAACATGAACCTGCATCTTCCGTCGCTTCCCATTCAATGGAGCAACTTTCTTACGGTGATCGAAAAGGGCAAACTCGTAACTTCTTTTTTCAACAGTCTGATCTATTCCGCGGGATCGGTCATCTTATGCGTGCTGTTTGCGGCGGGAGCTGCCTATGTACTGTCGAGAAACCGGACAAAACTGAACCATTTTCTCTACATGTTCTTGGTCCTCGGGATCACGCTGCCGATCAACTATGTATCGCTTACAAAAGTCCTGCAATTCCTGCATCTTAACAACACCGCTGTCGGGATCATCCTGTTATACACGGCGATGCAGCTTCCGTTCATGACTTTCCTGATCCACGGGTTTGTTGCCAAGGTCCCTGTTGAACTTGACGAGGCGGCAGTGATAGACGGATGCGGGCCCGTCCGCTTGTTCTTCTTCATTGTTTTCCCAATGCTGAAACCGGCGATCGCAACATCGACGGTCCTGACGTTCCTGAACACATGGAACGAATTCGTCTCCCCCCTGTATTTCCTGAACAGGTCGGAACAGTGGCCGATGACCCTGTCGGTGTATAACTTCTTCGGAATGTACTTTAAGGACTGGAATCTTGTTTGCGCAGACATTCTGCTGACTAGTCTTCCGGTACTGCTCGTATATCTGCTCGGGCAGAAATATATTGTATCCGGCATGACAGCCGGTGCGGTAAAAGGATAAAACATGCCGAAAACAATCGAAAACATCAGCGAAAACATTACCTGCATTACCTATCCTTCCCGATCGTTCGGACCGGAAGGGCTCAGAGACCGGGAGCCGGTTGATTTTCAATGGAACGGCAAGCGCGTGATCAGCCAGACAGAAGTGTCCTTTACGCCGGTTACCGTATACAGATACGAGGCGGATCAGCCTTCGCTCAGGAAGAAGCAGACCGCCAACGGAGAGGTTGCATTCACGGACAGTCTGGTAAAAATCCCCGCATACGAGGCGTTTTCCGTAAATCTGGAATTTCGCATCGGAAACGACGAACTTCTGCTCGGGATGGGCCAGTATGAAGATGGGATCTGTGATCACAGAAACCGGACGGAGTATCTGTATGAATCCAATATGAGGATCGCGATCCCGTTCCTTGTTACCACCGGTCATTACGGCATTCTGATCGATTCACAGGCCGGGATGATTTTCACATCCGAAGGGGACCGGATCCGGTTTGCCATAGACTGCGCAAAGGAACTCAAATACTACATCTTCACCGGGGAAACATTAGGCGATCTTATCAGGTGCTATCACCGGACCACCGGGATGCCGTCCATGCTTCCGAGATGGGCTTTCGGGTATATCCAGAGTAAAGAGCGCTACAAAACCGGTGCCGAACTGGAAGAGGTTGTATCCGCTTTCCGTTCAAAAAATATCCCGATCGACTGCATTGTTCAGGACTGGTTCAGCTGGGAAGAGGGACTATGGGGCGAGAAAAAGTTCGATAAAAAGCGCTACCCTAATCTGAGCGCCACAGTGAAGAAGATCCATGAGGATCATGTGCATTTCATGGTCAGCATCTGGCCCAACATGAGCACCGACTCCGAAAATTATGCACAGTTTGCAAAAGAGGGGCTGCTGCTTCCCAATTCAAATCTCTATGATGCTTTTTGCGAAGAGGCGAGGGCACTATATTGGAAGCAGATCTGCGAGGAGATCATGAGCAGTGAAACGGATGCCTTGTGGTGCGATAATGCGGAGCCTTTTTCGGATGCGGACTGGAGCGGCGCGGAGAAAAAGAGCGAAGAGGAGCGCTACAGGGTCGTCAAGGAAATGTCGGTTCAGTCCATGGATCCGGAAAAAATGAACGCATACGGGCTGTATCACGCCGGGGGCATCTATGAGAACTGGCGCAGGGATATTGCCGGGAAACGAGTCGTGAATCTTACAAGATCCGGATATACGGGCATACAGAAATACGGGACCATACTCTGGTCCGGAGATATCTGCGCGACTTACGATACGCTGCGCAGACAGATCGTTGAAGGCATCCGGATGGGGCTTACGGGAATGCCCTACTGGACGCTTGATATCGGCGGATTTTTTGTTGTGGATGACAAGTATGAAAATCGCGGCTGCAATGATCATTCTCATCAGCCCTTATGGTTCTGGCACGGTGATTACAATGACGGCGTTTTGGACGCGGGATACCGGGAACTGTATGTCAGATGGCTTGCGTTTGGAACCTTCCTTCCGATCTTTCGTTCGCACGGGACCGATACGCCGAGAGAGCCCTGGCAGTTTGGGAGCAAAGGTGATCCGTTCTATGATGCGATTGAAGAACAGATCAGGTTAAGATACAGGCTGATGCCGTACATCTATTCTCTTGGCGCGCTGGCGCACCGGGAAGGCGAGGCGATGATGCGGAGCCTTCTTATGGATTTTTACGAGGATGAAAACGTGCGCACGGTCTGCGACGAATACCTGTTTGGTCCGGCCTTTCTTGTGGCTCCGGTGTATACGCCCATGTACTATCAAAAGGGCTCGGTTGAAATAAGAGATTCGGAAAAAACGCGCAGGGTCTATCTTCCAAAGGGTTGCGGATGGTATGATTATTACTCCTGTAAATATTATGAAGGCGGATGCTGGATTGATGTCGATGCGCCGCTTGACAGGATCCCCGTATTTGTGCGTGAAGGCTCGATCATCCCGATGTCATCCGGGTTAAGCTATGCGGATGAGGGCGGCGGACTTCCCGACGTGATCCGTGTTTATGAGGGTTGCGACGGAGAATTTACCCTGTATCTTGATGAAGGGGACGGGTATGCATTTGAAGACGGCGTGTACTGCGATGTCAGGCTGTCCTATTCCGAACACGAACACAAACTGTCAGTATCAAAGTCCGGTAGCTATCCCGTGGATTTGACTTATAACATCGAGTACATCAAAAAAGCAGGCTGAATAATCAGCCTGCTTTTACTTTGTTTCTTCCGCCGGATTTGGCCGCGTAGAGAGCCTTGTCCATAATGTTAGACAAATCGGTATTTTGGAAAGAAAAAAGAGCGGGAAACCCGCTCTATTACTGAATCGGCGTGACAAGATTTGAACCTGGAGCCGAAAAAGCCGCAAACGCAGTAAAGAAAGGAGGTTCGGGCATCCCGCGGTTCAAATCTTAACCAAAATCTTAACCAAAGCTTTACAGATTATTTCATTTGCTGATTCTATTCATTGCGTCTTCATAGACCTTTTCATCGCTACGCATTCCTATGATAA
>JAFYDQ010000093.1 GCA_017544705.1 Lachnospiraceae bacterium
CCCGTGCAGGATTTCCTTGTCCCGGTTATACGCAAACCGGATCTCTTCACCGCGCAGGATCTCCTCCCGTTTCGGAGCGGATTTTAAAGGGGGCTGCGCGGCAAACCAGGCACGGACCTTGTCTCTTACGCGGTCGATATCCAGCGTTTCGATGCTCTCAGGCTTAAGGTCCGCTATGATCTCTACCCCCGCATAGCGCAGCGCCGTTACGTAGAGCGGCTCCCGGATGCCAAGCGGCGGCAGGACATTTGCCGCAAGCAGGTCATTGGCATTCATGTCGGCAACGATTTTGCCCTCGTCCATGACGATGATGCGGTCGACATGCCGGTAGAGCACGTCTTCTACACGGTGTTCTATGATAATAACGGTTTTGTTGTATTCCTTCTTGATCTTGTCGATGAGGTCGATCGCGGTCTTGCCGGTCGCGGGATCCAGATTTGCCAGCGGTTCGTCGAATAAAAACAGGTCGACGTCATCGACCATGACGCCTGCAAGGCCGACACGCTGCTTCTGCCCGCCCGACAGTTCAAACGGCGACTGCAGCAGGAAATCATTCATATCAACAGCAGATGCCGTCTTCTCAACAAGTTCTTTCATCTCCTGTTGCGGCACGCATTGATTTTCCAGGGAAAACGCGATGTCTTCGGCGACCGATAAGCCGACAAACTGTCCGTCCGGATCCTGCAGGACGGTTCCGACGATCTTACTGAGCTCAAACAGGCTCATTTCCGAGGTTTCTCGGCCCTTGATCTGTACGCTACCCTGCATTTCCCCCTTGTAGGAGAACGGGATCAGGCCGTTGATACAGTTGCCGAGTGTGCTTTTGCCGCTGCCGCTCGCCCCGACGATCAGGATCTTCTCTCCTTCGTAAATGGTCAGGTTGATATCGTGCAGCGTCGGCTCCGCCTGGGCAAAGTACTGGTAGGTAAAATCGCGGAATCTGACCAGCTCTTTTTTGTTGTCCATGGATTCGCTCATAGCTGTTTTCTCCAGGTGCGGGCGCTGAATAAGAGAACCATCGGGAACAGTTCCAGTCTGCCGGCGAGCATGTCAAAGATCAGTACGATCTTGGATAAGACGCTGAAATCGGCAAAGTTTCTGGTCGGGCCGACAATGGCAAGGCCCGGGCCGATATTGTTGAATGTGGCCGCAACGGCCGTAAACGAGGTAATAAGATCGAAATTGTCAAAGCAGACGATCATGAGCGAGGCCACAAAGATCAGGATAAACGTGGCCAAATAGGTGTTGATCGAGCGCAGGACGTTATGCTCGATGGGCTTTCCCTCCCATTTGATGATCTTGACGCTGTTGGGATGGATCATCGAGGACATTTCCTTGAGCACGGTCTTGACCAGGATCGCAACCCTCGAAACCTTGATGCCGCCGCCCGTACTGCCGGCGCAGGCACCGATGAACATGAGCAGCACGAGGATCGCCTTGGCAAAGCTCGGCCATGCATCAAAATCAAACGTCGAAAAACCTGTGGTTGTGATGATCGACGCCACCTGGAATATACTGTGATGGAAGCTCTCAAAGAGCGAAGAAAAATAGTCGCGCACGTTCCAGGTGATCAGGAGCGTGGACGCGAGAATGATCAGCAGATAGGTTCTGGCTTCTTCGGATTTTAAGGCGTCTTTGGGTTTCTTTGCATAGAACAGGAAATAGACATTGAAATTGACACCGAAGGCGATCATAAAGATCGTGGTAATGGCCTGCTGGTAGACCGTGTAGTCCGCAAGACCGGTGTTTTTGACCGCAAATCCGCCGGTGCCGGCCGTGCCGAAGCTGATGCAGATACTGTCAAATACCGGCATGCCGCCGGCGACCAAAAGCACAAATTCAACGATCGTTAATATCAAGTAGATGCTGTAGAGGATCTTTGCCGTGGAACGGACCTTGGGAACGAGTTTGCCAACGGATGGCCCCGGGCTTTCCGCGCGCATGATATGAATGTTATCCGCTCCCGATGTAGGTAAGATCGCAAGCACGAAGACCAAAATCCCCATGCCGCCGATCCAGTGCGTAAAGCTGCGCCA
>JAFYDQ010000094.1 GCA_017544705.1 Lachnospiraceae bacterium
GAAATCTTTTTCTTCCATTCACAGTGTTCGAGGTGTACTAAACCCCGCATTCCGTATGGCATACGAAGATGACCTGATCAAAAAGAATCCGTTTAACTTCGAGTTAAAGGATCTTATCAAAGATGATTCAATAGCCCGTGAGGCAATCAATCAGCGGCAGGAGAGGCTATTTCTGGAATTTGTGAAAGCAGATCCGCATTATCGGCGGTATTACGAAGGAATGTATATTCTCTTTAAAACCGGCCTGCGAATTTCAGAATTCTGTGGTCTTACAGAAGCGGATTTGGATATGAAACGCAAAATTATCCATGTAACACATCAGCTTCTCCGTAACGAAAACAGTGTCCTTTACATCGAGGAGACGAAAACAGGATCCGGCACACGTGATATTCCAATGACAAAAAACGTGTATCAGTGCTTTGTTTCAATTCTTGAAAAGCGCAAAAACGAGATCATTGGACCTGAAGTTGACGGATACAGAGGATTTCTGTTCCTGGACAAAAACGGACGGCCGACGGTGGCTATGCATTGGGAGAAATACTTCCATTATGCGCTCGGTAAATATAACCGCACATATAAAGAGGAACTCCCGCTGATCACGCGGCATATCTGCAGGCATACGTTTATCACGAGCATGGTTCGGGCAGGAATGTCACTGAAACAGCTTCAGTATCTTGCAGGGCACAGCGAGATTTCTATTACCCTTGATATCTATACGCACATGCAGTTTGAAGATGTGGAGAAAGAAGTGCACCGGATTGAGGCGTGTAGTACGGAATGAAAATTTACTACAGTTTTTACTACAAATTCGGGAAAAACTATGCCGTTTTATGCCGAGTTACGCAAAGAAATGCTGTAACTAAAGGTAAACTGAAAAGTTAAAATAATGGCTTAACGAAGCGGTTTTGAAAGGATAAGAGAACTTATGCAAAGTAAGGTAAAAATATTGTTTGTCTGCCATGGCAATATCTGCCGGAGTCCGATGGCGGAATTTGTCATGAAGAAGCTTGCGGAGGATGCAGGCGTATCAGAGAACTATCATATAGAATCCGCAGCGACGAGTACGGAGGAGATCGGAAATCCCGTTTATCCTCCCGCAAGACGGAAGCTCGCGGAGCACGGCATATCCTGTGCCGGGAAAACCGCACGGCAGATCCGCCGTCAGGATTATGATGCATATGATTATCTGATCGGAATGGATGAAGCGAATCTTCGGAATATGAAACGTGCATTCGGCGGAGATCCGGATCATAAGGTGTCCCTTCTGATGGACTATACCGGACATCCGCGCACGGTTGCGGATCCGTGGTATACCGGTGATTTTGAAACCACATGGGACGATGTTCTGGAAGGGTGTACGGCACTGCTTGCCCGCATCGAAGAGACAAGGGGTTATAATCAATAAGAAAATGTACCGATTTTGACTGCAGTCTGCGGGAGGGCAAAATGAAATTTGACACGCTGAACAAAAAGCCGACGGTATTCAATATTCTTTTTCTGTCTCTGATCACGGCAGCGTTGTTCGGTATTCTCTGGTTTTTGAAGGTTGACGATATCATTCTTTACAGCCTCATTTCCGTTGCCTATCTTGCCGGTGTGATCTTCATGCTGGTGAGGGCATTTTTTCTGCAGCTGAGATACAATCCCTATTCCTACAACACGATCATCTATTTCGGATTCTCACTGTTTCTGCTAATGAATCTGATTGCGGAAATCCTCATTACGTCGCGTGTTGTGCAGAGTCCGCACCTCTATGATGTTTCCGTACATCTCAGCTGGATCAGGACATCCGGAGTGCTGTATGTCATTCTTTCATTCCCGTTCGTGCTGTTATTCGGAGTACTGCTGTTCATATCGAACATTGCGCTGATCCGCCACGAAAGAAGATCGTTAAAAAACATTCTCGGAATCCTGCTGTCGCTGTTCATGATCGTCTCGATCATTCTGCTGTTCAATGAAAATTTCTCGTTCAGCGGAAGCTATGAAGCGATGATCCGCCATGAGCTGCTGCTGAATCTGTTCTCTTCGATCATTCTGTATCTTGAGTCCATGCTGGTGGGGGCGATCGCTGCTTCTTTGATCGCTGCCTTCATTGAACCGGAGCCGGACCGGGACTTCATGATCATCCTCGGCTGCGGGATCCGGGAAGACGGAACACCGACGCCTCTTCTGAGAGGAAGGATCGACCGCGCGATCGCGTTTTA
>JAFYDQ010000095.1 GCA_017544705.1 Lachnospiraceae bacterium
ATATCAAAATCTGACAGAGAGGAGTCCGTCGATTTATGAGTACAATGGAAATAGCACTCCTTATTACGGGAGTGATTATTTTTGTCTTAAGCTTTTTAATTCCGGATAAAAAAGGCGAAAAGGAGCAGGGCATTGTCGACCCGCAGGAAATCCGTAAAATGATGGAAACGGAATTGAACGGGATGAAACTGCGCGTTAATGAGGCGACTGACGAGACCGTAGAATATGCCATGGAGAAAGCCGAAAGGCAGTTGGAACGGGTATCCAACGAGAAGATCATGGCGCTCTCCGAGTATTCGGACACGATCATGGAAGGCATAGATAAGAGCCATCAGGAAGTTCTGTTTATGTATGATATGCTGACAGATAAACAGACCGATCTGAAAAACACGGTACGCAAGGCGGAAGCTACGGTTCGCGAAGTGGAATCGGCGACGCAGATTCCGGAGCCGGTCCAGCCGGTATCCTCTGATGTGCCCACACAGGCAGAGCCAAGTGTTCTTGTACAAACGGCTTCTGCACAGGAATCAGAGTTTTCAAGGCTTGTAACGGATGAACATACCGTGGAGGAATTTATCGCTGACGATGATCCGGAAGAGGAAGGTAATAACAATGAGCGGATCCTTGCACTCAGTGAACAGGGCTTAAGTACTGTGGAAATCGCAAAAACACTGGGACTGGGTGTCGGAGAAGTAAAACTGGTAATAGATTTGTATAAGGGTTGAGAAATGCGTATCAGAATGTATTTAAGAGGGCTTGGCATCGGAATTGTTGTTACGGCCCTGATCATGGGACTGACTTCCAACCGGAAACAGACCCTCACAGATGAAGAGATTAAGGCAAAAGCAGTCGCATTAGGGATGGTGGAACAGGATTCTGTTCTAAAACCGGTTATTTCGGAAGAGAATTCCGTCAGTGAACCGACAAAAGCACCCGAGCCTACGGCTGAACCGACGAAGGAGATCGAGCCGACCAAGGAACCCACGAAGGAACCCGAGCCGACCCAAGAACCGACGAAGGAACCTGAGCCGACCCAAGAACCCACAAAGGAGCCTGAACCGACCCAAGAACCCACAAAGGAGCCTGAACCGACAAAAGAGCCTACAAAGGAGATCGAGCCGGCCGAAACAGGTGTGAAAACCTCAGGTGTATTTACGGTTGAGATTGCCGGCGGAACCGGATCGGAAACGGTGTGTGCACTTTTGGAAAAAGGCGGCGCGGTTGCATCTGCAAGTGATTTTGACAAATACCTTTGTGATCACGGTTATGATCATAAGATCAGGGCAGGAAAGCATGTTATACCTGCAGGAGCAGATTATGAAACGATCGCAAAGATCATTACGGGACGATGAATTTGTAAAGATATTTGGAGGATGAGTGATCATGAGTGATTACGTTATCAGTTGTTGTACATCGGCTGATCTGTCAGAAGCATATATCAGGAAAAGAGACATATCATATATCTGTATGCATTATGAACTGGATGGCAACGTATATGCGGACGATCTGGGGAAGACCATGTCGTATGAAGACTTCTATCAGGCAATGGTCGACGGTGCAATGACCAAAACTTCCCAGGTGAATGCGGATGAATATGAACAGTATTTTGACTCCATTCTGTCGCAGGGTCATGACCTGATCCATTTCTGCTTATCAAGCGGTATTTCCGGATCTGTTAATTCTGCCAATATCGCATTAGAAGAGTGCAGGGGAAAATATCCGGATCGTAAGATCTATGTGGTTGATTCACTTGCGGCATCATCCGGTTTCGGGTTGTTGGTTGATAAGATGGCCGATCTTCGGGATGAGGGAAAATCAATTGATGAAGTTTACGCTTATGCATTGGAAAATCGCCTGAGATGTCACCATTGGTTTTTCTCGACGGATCTGACCTATTATATCCGCGGAGGGCGTGTCAGCAAGCCGGCGGGTTATATCGGTAACATGTTGAATATCTGTCCGCTTTTGAATGTCGATTATGAGGGACATCTGATCACAAGAGAGAAGATCAGGACCAAGAAGAAAGTGATCCGGGCCTGCGCAGAGAAAATGTTTGAATTTGCCGACCATGGAACGGAATACAATGAGAAATGCTTTATTTCCCACTCTGCCTGCTATGAAGATGCAAGAGCAGTTGCGGATCTGATCGAAGCGCATTTCCCGAAACTGAACGGGAAAGTTGAAATCTTTGATATCGGTATGACGATCGGTGCGCATTCCGGTCCGGGTACGGTAGCTTTATTTTTCTGGGGTTCAAAGCGAGAGGACTAAGAGATCCCAAACAGAAAGTACATGCACAAAAAAAGTGCTCTGCAACTGCAGAGCACTTTTAAGTTATTCGGGATTAATATCCGAACTCTAAAGCCCAGTAGTTTGTACCGTCATCTGTCTGATACAGAGAAATTGCAACATCATTGAATTCATCATATAAGATGTTGTCTCTGTGGGCGGGGCTGTTCATCCATTCGTCAACAACCTGTTTTGCACTCGTCTGACCCCATGCAAGATTCTCGCCCCCCATAATCTCACTGTTTACAGTGTACCACTGGGAGTTGTTCGGCCTTGTGTGAGAGAAGGAGACCGAAGCTTCCTCAGCTCTTACGGCAGCCGCATTTTCGAGATTTGAATCCCATGTAAGGTCGGACAATCCGGCATCCTCGCGTTCTTCATTAACGAGGTTATAAGCACGCAGAGCATCACTTCTTAAAGAAGAGGATTCACTGGAAGAATCAGCAGCTGCAAGAGCCATGTCATCCAAATAAATCACATCGTCGTCCGCAATTTCCTTAGCGGTTCTTACGGATGCTCCATCGTCAATGCCGGACTCATGATTACGAAACAGGAATGCACCGCCAATCACGGTAACACCCAGAACCCCCATTGTCAGCAAGCTGATGAGAGTTTTCTTCTTCATGTCGAGTCCTCCTTTCTCAGAATTTACATAGATACTCGCTTTTACCTAATGCTATTATATCACAAAAATAGCAAAATGCAACACTTATTTTGAAAAAAATCACATTTTATTTCAAAAGTGACATTTTGTTGCATATGCAATATAATACAAATCATGTATAATTGGATTATAGCACAGAAAATGCAGAATGAAAACTCTTAAGATAAGGAATCGGGATTATGAACCAGGAAGACCGGAAAATAACGATCAAACGTATCGTTATATTTATTGCCATCGCATTTGTTCTTACCTATTTAATTGAATTGGTGTTTGTATTACCTGCGGCAAAAGCAAATAAAACAGCTGACAGTATCTTGTATACCGTCATGGCAGCAGCTGCGATGATGATGCCTTCGATCGCTGTTTTACTGACAAGGCTGATCACAAAAGAAGGCTTTATGAATCATGCCCTGCATTTTAACTGCAACAAACAAACGATCAAATATTATCTTTTGGCTTGGTTTCTGCCTGCCGTCTTGATCTTTACCGGCGCACTTCTGTATTTTCTGATCTTTACCGGTCAGTTTGACTGGAATATGACCTATTATACGAAAACGATCGCCAAGACGGGAACGGTGGTCTCCGTTGATGCGCTCCGAACCACAATTCTGAGTCAGGCAATAGCAGGTGTTATACTTGGGCCTGTCATGAACGTCATTACCTGTTTCGGAGAAGAATGGGGTTGGAGAGGCTATCTGCTTCCGAAACTTATGAAACTGATCCCTGTTATTCCCGCTATTCTTTTATCCGGATTGATCTGGGGCTTATGGCATATTCCCTACATCGTTGCCGGATTAAATTACGGGATGGAATACGAAGGCTATCCATATCTCGGTTTTCTGATGATGGTTCTGTTTTGTATCGTGATCGGTATCTTCATTTCTTTTATTACGATCAGAACGAAGAGTTGTATCCCGGCGATCATTGCACATGGTGCAGTCAATGCGACCGCATCTGTTGGCGTGTATTTTACCGCTGATGGCGGAAAACTTCTTTTCGGACCGTCCATTACCGGTCTTGTCGGCATGATTCCTGCAATAATAACTGCTGTTATCATATTGGCTCTTTTGATACGCGATAATGCTTGTATTAAGGAATCCATCTGTGATACAATATCTGCAACGGACGCGGATGGAGAATCAATGGATTGAATAGAACAAAGCGGGTTAAAACCCTTAAAAAACTGATCGTCGGAACAGTCATTGCACTTATCATACTGCCGACGATCCTTTGTGTAATCCTATTTGTTTATTCCCGCCGGTTGCAACAGCAGATTTATATTCTCACGGACCGGGTAGCGGTTGCGGAAGAAGGACGGGACGATCCGGCAGAGCAATATGAGACCATGCAGGATACATACCGGCAGGAGATAGACGAACTCACATCTAAGATCTCAGACCTTGAAAACGAATTAACATCGCTGCGTGATCTCGAAAAGAATGAACCGGCCTCGGAAACGAAGACATCATGGCCGAAGAAGGTCTATCTGACATTTGATGACGGACCGAGCGGACACACGCAGGATATTCTTGATATTTTGGATTCATATGGCGTGAAAGGAAACTTCTTTGTCTGCGCCACGCAGAATGAAGATTACCAGAAGTTTTACCGGAAAATTCTTGATGAAGGGCATATGCTCGGAATTCATTCTTATACGCATGTTTATGAGGATATCTATGCTTCCGAAGAGGCTTTCAGGGAAGATGTTCTTGCAATCCGTTCTTTTGTAAATGAACAGACGGGCGGATACAATGCAACCTATTATCGTTTTCCGGGTGGAAGTACCAATCTGCATGCAAGGATCAGTATTCAATCCTGCGCAGAGTGGCTTACGGAGCAGGGTCTGGTCTATTATGACTGGAATATTTCCTCGCAGGATGCGGTCAATCCGATGCAGTCCAAGGAATCGATCGTCAGGAACGCAACCTTTGGCTGTGAAAACTATGAGGAAGTCGTTGTACTGATGCACGATCTTGGCAACAAGGATACAACGGTGGAAGCACTTCCGGAGATCATCGAATATTACCAGAATCTGGGTGCAGTGATCAGCGTGATTGACGAGAATTCCATGCGTGTGCAACACGATCAATGAACAAAATGATGAATATATAGAAACATGGAGGAAGGTTTTATGAGTTTTTTCAAGGATTTTAAAGCCGATCTGTCACAGGCCGTCAATGAACTGCTGCCTGATGAGGCACCTGTTCAGCAGGATATTATGGCAGATGAGCCGCAGATGGTTGATACGATCACGGATGATGTGCCGGAATATGTACAGCAGGATCTGGCTTCGATGCTTGACCAAATGGAACAGGCGCAAAAAGAAACGCCTGAACCCGAATTGGTGATGCCGGATCTGTCTGTATTTGATGAGCCTGCAGCAGAAACGCAGGAGAGCATACCTGTAGCAGAACCCGTTACAGAAAGCGAGCCGATCGCGGCAAGCGAGCCTGTTCCTGAACCTGTAGCGGTATCGGAGATCGAACCGATTCCGGAACCTGTTGTCGTACAGCCTGAGCCTGAACCGATTCCCGAGCCTGTGGTACGGCCTGAGCCTGAACCGATTCCGGCTCCCGTGGCAGCACCCGCAAGTGTGAGCGCACCGGAACCGATCATACAGCCGGTTGCAGCAGCTCCCGTTCAGCCGGCAGCACCTGCAGCAGAAACAGAAAAAACACCGGTAGCACCGGTCTTCGCACAGGAAACAAGAAGATCAGCACCGATCAATACAACAATGGAGGACTTTTCAATGGAAACAGCAATCATTACATCCGGAATGCTGATCAAGGGTGACGTTAACTCTGACGGCTCATTGGATCTTAGAGGAAGCGTAGTCGGTAATATCATTATAAAAGGTAAACTGGAAGTAACCGGAACGATCGAGGGTAATTCATCCGCAGAAGAGGTATTTGCGGACGGAGCTCAGATCACGGGCGAGATCCATTCAAACGGCGCCGTAAAAGTTGGCGAGGGTGCAGTCGTAAAAGGAAATATTTCCGCAACATCCGCCGTACTGGCCGGTGCGGTTAAGGGTGATATTGATGTTCAGGGACCTGTGATCCTGGATTCGACAGCGATCATCATGGGTAATATCAAATCCAAGTCCATCCAGATCAATAACGGTGCGGTGATCGAGGGCCTCTGCTCGCAGTGTTATGCAGATGTGAGCCCGATGAGCTTTTTCGGAGACGATAAAAAAGCAAAATAAAGTGATCACGGGGGATTACAATGAAACGCATATTGCTGAAACTGAGCGGTGAAGCACTGGCAGGCGAACAAAAGACAGGCTTTGATGAAGATACCGTACGTAATGTTGCTGTGCAGGTCAAACAGCTTGTTGACAACGGAATTGAGATCGGAGTGGTGATCGGAGGCGGCAATTTCTGGCGCGGACGAACCAGCGAGAATATTGACCGTACAAAGGCTGACCAGATCGGTATGCTGGCAACGGTGATGAATTGTATTTATGTTTCGGAAATATTCCGCAGTGTCGGAATGAAGACGAATATACTGACACCGTTTGAATGCGGCACTTTTACCAAGCTCTTTTCAAAAGACAGGGCAAATAAATATTTCGAAAAGGGTATGGTTGTCTTTTTTGCCGGCGGTACAGGCCATCCGTATTTTTCCACGGACACCGGAGTTGTGCTTAGGGCGATCGAAGTCGAAGCGGACGCGATCCTGTTAGCCAAGGCAGTTGACGGTGTTTATGACAAGGATCCGAAGATTTATCCGGATGCCAGAAAATATGATGAGATCTCCATTTCGCAGGTGATCGAAGAACAGTTACAGGTTGTCGATCTGACGGCCTCCATTCTGGCAATGGAAAATAAAATGCCGATGTATGTATTCGGCCTGCAGGAAGAAAACAGTATCGCAAATGCCGCACTTGGCAGATTTCACGGAACAAAGGTAACCGTTTAAATCATAAGGAGAACAGGTATGAACGAAAAGATCCAGGAATACAATGCCAAAATGCAGAAAACGATCGACCATTTGACTGCGGAATATCAGACGATCAGGGCCGGCAGAGCAAATCCGCATGTGCTTGACAAGGTAAAGGTGGATTATTATGGTACGCCGACACCGATCCAACAGGTTGGGAATGTATCAATCCCGGAGCCGAGAATGATCCAGATCCAGCCATGGGAGAAAACCCTGTTGAAGGATATCGAGAAAGCAATCCAAATGTCCGATATCGGGATCAATCCGACAAATGACGGACAGGTTATCCGCTTGATCTTCCCGGAATTGACAGAGGAACGCAGAAAGGAACTCGTCAAGGATGTCAAGAAAAAAGGCGAAGCAGATAAAGTGGCTTTAAGAAACATCCGTCGTGACGGGAATGATGCATTTAAGAAACTTGCCAAAACAGACATTTCAGAAGATGAGATCAAGCAGCTGGAAGACGAGTTGCAGAAACTGACTGACAAGTATGTGAAGATCATCGATGATATGATCGAAGAGAAGTCAAAGGACATTTTGACGGTATAGAGATCAGGGAGGGGCAGGCGTCAAACGTTCTGTCCCTTTTATTGCGATGTTCATTTGTGTGGAGGAACAAATGTGCGTGTACCAAATCATATAGCCATCATTCTGGACGGAAACGGCAGATGGGCAAAATCAAAAGGAATGCCCCGCAATTACGGACATACACAGGGTGCCAAAAACGTGGAACTGATCTGTGAAGAAGCATATAAAATGGGTGTACAGTACCTGACCGTTTATGCTTTTTCCACAGAAAACTGGTCAAGACCGGCAGACGAAGTGGACGCACTGATGAAGCTTCTGCGTAATTATCTGAAAACCTGTCTGAAAACGGCGAAAAAAAACAATATGTGTGTCAGGATCATCGGTGATAAAACGAGACTGGATGAGGATCTGCAGGAAAAGATCAAAACGCTGGAAGAAGCATCTGCCGATAATACCGGTCTTCATTTTCAGGTCGCGCTCAATTACGGAAGCCAGGATGAGATGTTGCGTGCCATGAACCGGATCCGTAAGGATATGGCAAACGGTAAGATCGCAGATGGTCCGATCACAAAAGAACTGTTTGAATCTTATCTGGATACAGCGGGGATTCCGGAACCGGATCTTTTGATCAGAACATCCGGAGAACAACGATTATCGAATTTTCTTTTATGGCAATTGGCATACAGTGAATTTTATTTTACGGAAGTACACTGGCCAGATTTTTCCAAGGAAGAATTGCAAAAATCGATCGATGCCTATAATCAGCGTAACAGAAGATACGGAGGAGTAGAGAATGTCTGAAAACATGATGACCAGGATCATCAGCGGGGGCTGTATTCTGGTGGTTGCCGTCGCGTGTAATTATATCGGCGGACCGCTTTTACTGGGTTTGCTGTTAGTCTGTTCACTGATCGGCCTTTATGAATTCTATCGTGCCTGTGACGTTCTGGAAGGCGGTAAACGGATTAATGCCCCGACGCTTGTCGGCTATTTATCCGCGATCGCATATTATCTGTTCCTGTTATTCCGCAAAGATACAGAACATCTGTTATTTATAATTGTGACCATGATCGTCCTGACGATGCTGGTTTATATTTTTACGTTTCCGAAATTGCATGCGACACAGGTCGCATATTGTATTTTCGGTTTTGTTTATGTCCCCGTTATGCTGAGCTTTATCTACAGAGTCCGGGAACTGGAAGGCGGTATCTATACCGTGTGGCTGATCTTTATCGTTTCGTGGGTATGTGATACATTTGCATATCTTGTCGGTATGGCGATCGGAAAGCATAAACTGGCGCCCAGATTAAGCCCGAAAAAATCAATTGAAGGCGCGATCGGCGGCATTGCCGGTTCTGTTCTGGCGGGATTCCTGCTTTCGTATTTTTTATTGGAAAAAGAAATGCCGCAGGTTACGATCGGAATCCTGATCGTATGTGCGATCGGTGCCGTTGTTTCGCAGACAGGAGACCTGGCGGCATCTGCGATCAAAAGAAATCACGATATAAAGGATTACGGGAAGCTGATTCCCGGACACGGTGGTATTCTCGATCGGTTTGACAGTGTGATCTTTGCCGCACCCATGATCTATTTTCTGCTTGTTTTTATTGTTCACGGAGGATTTTGATTCATCAGCGATATGAAGAATATATCTGTTTTGGGTTCTACCGGTTCGATCGGTGTCCAGACGCTTGAGATCGTCAGAGAAAAGAATACGGAATTGAATGTGTGTGCACTTGCCTGTGCACATAATGTCCGGCTTGCCGAAGCACAGATCCGTGAATTCAAGCCGGATCTTTTTGCCATGTTTGATGAAACTGCCGCACAGGAGCTTGCCGGGCGCGTCGCGGATCTTGACGTCAGGGTCGTATCGGGCATGGACGGTCTTTTGGAAGCGGCTGTTTATGAATCATCAGAGATGGTTGTCACTTCCATGGTCGGAATGATCGGGATCCGTCCGACCATAGCGGCTATCGAAGCCGGAAAAGACATTGCACTGGCCAACAAAGAGACACTTGTATGTGCGGGACACCTGATCATGCCCATGGCTTCGGAGCGCAATGTGAGGATCCTTCCGGTTGATTCCGAGCACAGTGCCATTTTTCAGTCTCTGCACGGTGAAGAACATAAAAATATCGAAAAGATCCTGCTGACCGCATCCGGCGGACCGTTCAGGGGAAAAAAGAAAGAAGAATTGTACGGCATGACGGTTGCGGATGCCCTGAAACACCCGAACTGGAGTATGGGGGCCAAGATTACGGTTGATTCGGCGACTCTGGTCAATAAAGGGCTGGAAGTCATGGAAGCGGGATGGCTTTTTGACGTGGATCTGTCTCAGATTGAAGTCGTGATCCATCCGCAGAGTATCATCCACTCGATGGTGCAATATCAGGACGGTGCGATCATTGCACAACTTGGTGTGCCGGATATGAAACTGCCGATCCAGTATGCGCTGTTCTATCCGGAACGCAGGCCGATGCATTCCGAACGGGTTGATTTTTTCAAGCTGAAGCAGATGACTTTTGAAAAACCGGATCCCGATACGTTTGCCGGGTTTGCGCTTGCCATGCGTGCCGCGAAGGAGGGCGGATCCATGCCGACTGCATTCAATGCGGCAAATGAAATGGCGGTTGCCGCTTTCCTGGACGGAAAGATCGGATTTATGGATATCCCTGCGCTGATCAGACAGGCAATGGATGCACATCATGTGAAACAATATCCTTCCGTATCCGAGATTCTTGAAACGGAAGCGGAAGTATATGAGTTTTTAAAGAATAAATGAAAACGGGTAGATAAAAAATGAGTTTTGTGATCAAACTGATACTAGCCATATTAATCTTCGGTGTTTTGGTCATATCGCATGAATTCGGACACTTTCTGATCGCCAAAGCAAACGGGATCGCCGTGAATGAATTTTGGATCGGTTTCGGACCAAAGATCTTTTCATTCCGTAAAAATGAGACTTTGTACAGGATCAATCTGCTTCCGCTTGGCGGGGGGTGCCTTTTCGATAATGCGGATATCGAACATCTGGAAGAGAGTACCTACCGGAATGCGCCGGTTTATGCACGGATGGCTACAGTTTTGGCGGGCCCTTTTTTCAATTTTATTCTGGCGTTTGTGCTGGCTTTGTTTGTTGTCGGTACAGATGGTTATCCGACAGCAAAACTTTTAGGGGTAACACCCGGTTCTCCTGCGGAAGAAGCAGGGCTTGCGGCAGGAGATGAGATCGTACGGTTTAACGGTTCCAGGATACATATGTTTTCGGAAGTAACAATGCTGACGATGTTCGCAGACGGAAGCGAATCCGTGATCGAATTCGAGCGTGATCATGAACGGTATCAGGTGAAACTGAAACCGGCCTATAATGAGGAATACGGTCGATACATGTTCGGGATCATCGGCGGTGATTATGACGAGAACATCACACCTCTAAAGTCGATCAGATATGCGTACTATTATGTGATCTATGAGGTAAAATCCGTTGTCAACAGTTTAAAATGGCTGGTGATCGGAAAACTGTCTGCGAAAGAACTGAGCGGACCGATCGGTATGGCAACCATTGTCAGTGATGAATATGATTATGCCAAGGAGGCCGGCGGAACATTGGCCGTAGTCCTTACCATGCTGTCGCTCGGTTCGCTTCTTTCAGCGAATCTCGGGGCAATGAACCTCTTACCCGTTCCCGGTCTTGACGGCGGAAAACTGCTTTTACTGATCGTAGAGGCAGTCCGGAGGAAGCCTTTATCAACCAAAATGGAAGGGGCGATCAATCTTTTCGGAGTTGTCCTGTTGCTCGGGCTTATGGCTTTTGTTATGTACAATGATATCGCACGTATCATCCAGCGATAAAAAACACACGTTGCGGTAAAAATCCTATTGACTTTTTTTTGCTGATAGGATAGGATAACGATACGGAATTTCAGATCCGTTCAGCACATTTCACTTTCACATCCGTTATGCTTCCCCGTTCATAAAAGGAGAATAAGCGGTGAAAAAATTAAAGAAGATCCTCTGGATCATGTGTTTCGCTCTATTGTATGCCGGAGCTTTCTTTACTGTACCCGTTTTTGCCGGAGAGACAGAGGGAGAGTATCTGGGAACTTTAGGGCCCGGAGAAAGCATTTCAACCAAAGGGATCGCGTATGGCATTTATCAGATCAGCGGGACCTGCATTGCCTCCTACGGAGGATGGTGTTCCGGCTGTTCCAGCGGAGGCCTGCATACTTATGCGAAAGCCGATGCCGTCAATACCACCTATAGTATCTGTGTAGACGGGTACCCGGTTGTCACTCATTGCTCCACATCCGCCACAAGCGGAACCGTTGACTTAAGTGAATACAGTAGTAAAGATGCCGTGTTAACGATGCCAGCCAACTACGGAGTCAGACAGCGTGTTGTCTGTGTTGGAGGAAATATAGCCAACAGAAACGATCCGGTCGGATCTTGCGGATATTCGTTTGAACGGACCATTTCCGTTACTGGAACCATGAAGCTGTATGGCTATTCGAAAAAACCGGAAGTGACATTGCAGCCTGTTGCAGCCAGTGCAGGAACAGACCAGAATGCAGTTTTTTCCGTTTCCGGAAATAAGGTGACTGCATGCAGATGGCAGAAGGTTACGGCGGCCGGAATAACGGATCTTTCGGATGGTACGGATGAGGATGGTGTTACATATTCCGGTACCGGAACGTTGCAGCTTACTGTTTCAAGACTTCGAACCAGAATAAACGGAGCATCTTTCAGATGTGTCCTGATCGGTGAAAACGGGGACGAAGTTGCAACGGAAGCTGCGCCGATCACAGTCAGCGATGTCAGCGGTCCGAAAGTAACGCTCAGCTATACGCCGACGGATAAAACGGAGGGAGAAGTTACGATCCGTATTACGGCTTCCGATCCTGATTCAGGACTATGTGCCAAACCATATCACTATCAGGGCGCCGATCATGAAACAGGATCTTTTTCCGTAAAAGAAAACGGGACATATGAAGTAAAAGTCACGGATGCAGTGGGAAACAGTACCACTTCATCCATAACCATATCCAACATCAGACCCAAAGAAGACAAATCAAGCAGTACGCCGGTTAAAACGGAATCCACACAAAATACGCAACCGGTGATGACAGTTGTACCCCTTACCCCAACAGGCACGAATGAGACAACAGCCAGACCGGCGTCCTCCGTTTCAACCGTCAAGGAGAAAAAACAGGAGGTTACAGAGAACAAAGCTTCAGATCAGGCGAACCGGGAAGCTGCCAAGAATGTCAACATCAGAAACCTGACAACGGGTCCGAAGGACCCATTTAAGGATCAACAAAACGAAAATGCCATGAAAGAAGAGATTGATGCGCAGGATATGCTTTCGGAGGCACCTGAAGAAGAAGTGATCCCGGAGAGCCTACAGGAAACGGAAAGCGGGGATGATCCGGTCGCCACGCTTATCATGGCAGGAGGCGGGTTGCTGGTGCTTTTGGCGCTTCTCTTTCTGGCACTCTTATTCCCCGTACGTGTTGAGAATGCCGATGAATTAGGAAGCTGGCATTTCTGTGCACTGAAAATGTTAAGATTTAGCAAATCCGGCTGGGAACTGCGGCTGGGACTACTGCTTGAAGACTTTGACAGTCTGCGTTTAAAATTCGGCATGTTATTTATGGCATTGATCGGGAACAGTGCACTTGTGATCAAAACTTCAGAAGGGGAAACGATTACGATCGAAGAAGTCACACAGGATTTGATCCTGCATTACAATCAGATTGGAGGATTATCATGACAAAACGCATGTTATTTTTATTGATCGCGCTGTCATGTGCAGGGATCATACTTTTGGTCTGCAGCTTTTTTGAGGCGGAACAGAACAAAGCACGGATCGATGTGCAGGAAGAGGACGGTCGTTTCGTCATATGGAAGGAAAATGAATACTACCAGACAAATGGAGATTTATCGTTTGTCTGCAGAAGAGGAGAGATAACGAATGTTATGATAAGCTATGACAACGGAAAGCATTATCAGGATGGAATGGATCTGATAAAGATCGATAAATACCGCAGACGGGTGATCATCCCGAGGAAGTTGTCTGCAGCTTCCCCGGTCTGTCTGAAACTGATCACTAAAGATTTCTTTCAGACAAAAGAAACAAGAAATTACAGGATCAAAAATGATGAATCAAAAATCGTTTCAGAAATATCCGATCCCGATACTTCCTTTGACACACAAAATATGATAAACTAAATATGCTTCTTTTTTTCTCAAAAACCACAAGAAATAGTTGCTTGGAGACTATAATGTATCGCGATAATACAAAAGTAATCCGAATCGGAAACAGGATGATCGGTGGAGGAAATCCGATCCTGATCCAATCCATGACAAATACCAAAACGGAAGATGTCCGCGCAACTGTTACGCAGATCCACAAATTGACACAGGCGGGATGTGAGATCATTCGTTGTACCGTACCGAACGAGGAAGCGGCCAAAGCGATTTCCAAGATCAGAAAAGAGATCTCGATCCCGCTTGTTGCAGATATTCATTTTGATTATCGTATGGCCATCGCTGCCATTGAAAACGGGGCGGATAAGATCAGGATCAATCCGGGAAACATAGGCGGTAAGGATTGCCTGCTTTCTGTCGTACATGCGGCCAGGGAAAGAGACATCCCGATCCGTGTCGGTGTAAACGGAGGATCCCTTGAAAAGGATCTTGTTACAAAATACGGCGGTGTCAGTGCCGAAGGACTTGTTGAAAGTGCTGTTGATAAGATCGGTATGATCGAGGATGCAGGTTATGACAATATTGTTGTCAGCATCAAATCTTCGGATGTGCTGATGTGTGTACGTGCCCACGAGATCCTTGCGGCAAAATGTCCCTATCCGATGCATGTCGGTATTACGGAAGCGGGAACGGTCCGAAGCGGAAACATTAAATCCGCGATCGGGATCTCGCTAATCCTGGATCGCGGGATCGGCGATACGATCCGCGTATCCCTGACCGGAGACCCCGTGGAAGAAGTACTGTCTGCAAAACTGATCCTGCGAACGCTGGGACTCAGAAAAGGCGGTATTGAAGTTGTATCCTGTCCGACCTGCGGCAGAACAAACATTGATCTGATCAGCCTTGCAGGTGCCGTTGAACAGATGTGTGCCTCATTTGATCTGGATATTAAAGTCGCAGTAATGGGTTGTGTCGTGAACGGACCGGGTGAAGCAAGAGAGGCAGATATCGGTATCGCCGGCGGGACAGGTGAAGGCCTGCTCATCAAAAAGGGCGAGATCATCAGGAAAGTCCCTGAAGATCAATTGCTTTCTACATTAAGATACGAACTGGAGCACTGGCAGGAACAGTAATGAAACCGTTTTTTGAAGCTTTCCCCACATTACAACTGAAGAACAGCATCGCGGAACAGATGGAAGACATACAGGTCACAAGAGTCGGAACAAACCATGACAACAGCCTGCTAAGAGTCTATATCGAATCCACACGTCCGCTTGAGAGGCAGATGCTGCACAACGTGGAATACGAGATCAACAAACAGATCCTCAAAACCCTTTACCCCGGGACAAATGCAAAGGTATCCATTCAGGAACACTATCACCTGAAGGATGGCTACTCGCTTTCTTCGCTGATGGATGCTTATTGGGAGAGTATCCTTTTGGAACTGAAGGAATTTGACCGTGTCCTCTATCAGATCTTAAACAGGGCGGAAGTTTCGTACACCGATAACGTTATGCAGCTGGTTTTGGAAGATACGATCGTTGCCAGGGCAAAATCATATGAACTGGTTGATATTCTCGATAAGATCCTGAATGAGCGCTGCGGTATGGGAGCGGATATTCGTGTGGAATATAAAGAGGCTTCTGTCAGTAAGGCCAAAGAAAGCGCCGAGCGCATGATGGAGGAAGAGATCAGACGGATCACCCTGCAGCGGGAAAACGGTTCCGGAGAAGTATCTGATCAAAATGATCCCGGATCAGAACAGGCCGGGGATGAAACAGCAGATATAAAAGCAAATACAAAAACGAATACAAATTCAAAAATAAAAGGCAGGAATCTGACGACACAACTAAAAGGGAAGAGAGCAAGCAGGCCGCAGAATCCCGATGTGATATACGGCAGGGATTTTGACGATCCGTCGATTCCCGTTTCGGATATCATTGAAGGCATCGGAGAAGTGACCGTTACCGGAGAAGTGATCGCTTTTGAAAGCAGAGAACTGCGCAATGAGAGAAAGCTGGTCACGTTTGATGTCACGGATTATACCGATACGATCCGGGTTAAGATCTTCCCGAAAGAAGAAGAACAGGATTCCCTGTTTACAAATGTCAAAACTGGCGCCTTCATCACTTTGAAGGCACAGGCTTCCGTGGATAAATTTGACGGAGAACTGTCCCTTGGTTATGTGAAGGGGATCAAGAAAGCCGCGGATTTCAGAAATGTCAGGATTGACAGTGAGCCGGAAAAACGAGTGGAATTGCATTGCCATACCAAGATGAGTGATATGGACGGTGTTTCCGATGTGGTGGATCTCATGAAACGGGCCGCGCAATGGGGACATCCTGCCATTGCCATTACAGACCACGGCGTTGTACAATCCTTTACCGATGCTTTTCACGCCCTGCCAAAGATCCGGAAAGAACATCCGGACTTCAAGCTGATCTACGGAATGGAAGGATATCTGGTCGATGATCTGCATGACCTGGTCACCAATCCGGTTGATTATGACCTGAAAGATACATTTGTGGTCTTTGATATTGAGACAACCGGATTTTCCGCAACGGATCACCGCATTATTGAGATCGGTGCAGTCAAGATCAAAAACCGGGAGATTACGGATACCTTTTCTTCGTTTATCAATCCGAAAACAGCCATTCCGCACCGCATCACCGAACTTACTGGAATTACGGATGAAATGGTTGCCGATGCGCCTTTCCTGTCCGAAGTGTTGCCGGAATTCTTATCTTTTGCAAAAGATGCGGTTCTTGTGGCACACAATGCCAATTTTGACATGAGTTTTATCATACAGAAGGGACTGGAACTCGGTATTGAGGAAACATATACCTATATCGATACCGTGGGGATGGCGAAAGTCCTGCTGACGAACATTGCGAAGTTTACCCTTGATAATGTCGCAAAACACCTGAAGATCAAACTTGACAATCACCACCGGGCCGTTGATGATGCGAAATGTACGGCCGAGATCTTTATCAGATTCCTGCAGATGCTTGAAAAAGAAGGTGTCACGGATCTTTACGGACTGAATAAACTCGGGAATATATCTTCTGACCGGATCAAAAAAACGCATCCTTATCATGTGATCTTGCTTGCCAAAAACGATATCGGACGGATCAATCTGTACAGGCTGGTTTCCGAATCGCATCTGAAGTATTCCTACGGCGGGAAACCGAAGATTCCCAAGAGCCTTTTGCAAAACTGCCGCGAAGGACTCCTGATCGGCAGCGCCTGCGAGCAGGGTGAAGTTTTCCGTGCGATCCTGGAAGAGAAACCAAAGACAGAGATCGAAAAGATCGTTGCATTCTATGATTATCTGGAAGTTCAGCCGATCGGCAATAATGCTTTCCTGAAAACGGAGATGCGGAAACTGGATGGCGGAAGATTTGAGAAACGGTATGAGCATATCAATACGGATGCGGATCTGGAAGAATTAAACTTAAGGATCGTGAAGCTTGGGAAAAAATACCACAAACCTGTTGTTGCAACCTGTGATGTGCATTTTATGGATCCGCAGGATGAAATCTACCGCAGGATCGTACAGTCCGGCCAGGGCTTTGACGATGCGGATCATCAGGCGCCGCTGTTTCTTCGGACAACACAGGAGATGATGGAAGAATTCTCATATCTTCCTTATGAGAAGGCATATGAGATCGTTGTTACCAACACGCGGCTGATCGCAGACATGATCGAATATATCGAACCCGTGCGTCCCGATAAATGCCCACCTGTGATCGAACATTCAGATGAAACATTACGTGAGATCTGTTACAAACGAGCACATGAGATCTATGGGGAGAAATTGCCTGAGCAGGTTAGCGCAAGACTTGAGCGGGAACTGCATTCCATCATATCAAACGGATTTGCGGTCATGTATATCATTGCGCAGAAACTGGTATGGAAATCGCTGGAAGACGGATATCTTGTCGGCTCCAGAGGATCTGTCGGATCCTCGTTTGTCGCAACCATGGCGGGGATCACAGAGGTAAATCCGCTCCCGGCCCATTACTATTGTTCTAAATGCCATTATGTTGATTTTGATTCCGACGCAGTAAAGGCAAATGAAGGAAAAGCAGGCTGTGACCTGCCGGATGCCGTTTGTCCGGTGTGTGGCGAGAAATTGCATAAAGACGGATTTGACATTCCTTTTGAAACATTCCTCGGATTCAAGGGTGATAAGGAACCGGATATCGATCTGAATTTCTCGGGAGAGTATCAGGCGATCGCACATAAATATACGGAAGAAATTTTCGGGAAGGGGCAAACCTTTAAAGCGGGTACGATCTCAACCCTTGCCGATAAGACCGCATATGGTTTTGTAAAAAAATATTATGAAGAACATCATCTGATCAAAAGACCGTGTGAGATCAACCGGCTTTCACAGGGAATCGCGGGAATACGGAAGACGACCGGACAGCATCCGGGCGGGATCATTGTTCTGCCGCACGGCGAGGATATTAATTCTTTTACACCGATCCAGCATCCTGCCGATAAAGCCGAAGGAAATATCATCACAACGCATTTCGATTATCATTCGATCGACCATAATCTACTGAAACTGGACATTCTCGGACATGATGATCCAACCATGATCAGAAGACTGGCCGATCTGACAGGAACCGACCCGCGTGAAGTGCCGCTTGACGATCCAAAGGTCATGTCGCTGTTCCAGAATACTTCTGCCCTGGGAATCAGTCCGGAGGAAATCGGCGGATGTTTACTCGGATCTTTGGGCATTCCGGAATTCGGTACGGATTTTGCCATGCAGATGCTTTTGGATACGAAGCCATCCTCTTTTTCCGATCTGGTCAGGATCGCAGGGTTGGCACACGGTACGGACGTATGGCTTGGAAATGCCAGAGATCTGATCTTAGGCGGTACCGCGACGATCTCCACGGCGATCTGCACGCGTGATGATATCATGACTTATCTGATCGGGAAAGGATTGGATCCCGCGTTATCATTTAATATCATGGAAGCGGTACGTAAAGGAAAAGTCGCAAAAAAAGATTGTCCTAAATGGAATGAGTGGAAGGCGGAAATGGAAAAACATGATGTGCCGGACTGGTACATCGCATCCTGTGAGAAGATCGCCTATATGTTCCCGAAAGCGCATGCTGCTGCCTACGTCATGATGGCATGGCGGATCGCTTACTATAAGATCTATTATCCCCTGGCTTATTATGCAGCGTATCTTTCTATCCGTACGGATGCCTTTGATTATGAGAAGATGTGCCAGGGGAAAGAAAAACTGGCATCCTATCTTTCGGATTACAGAAAGCGGTCCGACTCGCTGGAGAAGAAAGAGCAGGACGAATTAAAAGATATGCGTGTTGTTGAAGAGATGTATGCAAGAGGATTTTCATTTATGCCGATCGACATCTTCAGAGCAAAAGCGCATGCATGCCAGATCATTGACGGTAAGATCATGCCACATATCGGCAGCATAAACGGTATGGGAGATAAGGCGGCAGATGCTGTTGTGGAAGCATGTAAGGACGGACCGTTTTTATCCAAAGATGATTTCAGAGAGCGCACGCGTATTACAAAGACCTCGATCGAAAAGATGGCTGAACTCGGCTTGCTTGGTAATATTCCGGAGTCAAATCAGCTCTCGCTGTTTGATTCGATGTAAAGATGAGGACAACGCATGGAATACGAAAACAATACCGGATATTTTGAAAATAGGGATTGCAGGTATTACCCCTGCCACAAAACAGAGCACGTGAACTGCCTGTTTTGTTATTGCCCCATGTATCCATATGAAGACTGTCTGGGTGATCGCACCTATATGATGAAAGGGACGGTTCGTATTAAAAACTGTACGGACTGTCTCTTTCCGCATAAAAGGGAAAATTATGAGAAGATCATACAATTTCTTTCCGATCATCTGAACGCAAGGACCTATCGGTTTTTCGGGTGGGAAAATGCAGGAATGGCACCACTCCATGATGCTGATTCCGATATCCGTGATCCAAAAGACCTGTACGATCTTCTTAGCGATTGCTGGAGCGCAGAAACCTGTGCACCAAGGATGAGGGCATCATGGAATGCGGATAATAAGACTTACGGTCAGTGTTCGATCACGGCTTTTCTTGTACAGGATCTTTTCGGCGGAAAGGTATACGGTGTTTCGCTTGAAGATGGTAATGTACACTGCTACAACGTAGTCGGGGATCGGGTTTTTGATCTGACAAGCGAACAATTCGGGGATATTCAGCTTGATTATTCCAAAGGAACAGAGCAGTCGCGCAGGACCCATTTTGAAAAAGCAGAGAAAAAGGAACGATACGAATTATTGAAAGAACTGCTTAGTGTGCGCAGGAGGAAACGGAATGCGTAAGAACTGCAAATTGCTGTTGATCCTGTTACTGGCATTTGTGACAGGAATTATGCTATCAAATAGAGTATTCGCAAAGACCTACCCGGTTGAAGCATTTGAAGGCACGTGGGAGGGCACGGCCGGATTTACGGATGATTATTATTTCAACATGACGTTCGGTTTTATCGGCGATTCTGAAATTTATATGGATTACTATGAAGAATTCATGGGGGGATCGGGATCGAACAGATGGACCGGTCCATATACGTTTGATCCGTCAACGGGAATCCTGGATGCAACGATATCGACTACGTGGCAGATCGGTTCGGGAGATCCTTATGAACAGGAATCGGCCTTAAGGATGCAGCTGACGGATCTGAATGAACTGATCCGGTATGATGCCGACGGAACGCCAAGGTATTTCAAACGGATCAGCGAACCTCCCGTTCTTTCGGAAGAAGAGGAGGATATCGAAGCAGAGGAAACGGAAGCTGAAGAAACGGAAGCAGAAGAAGCGGAAGCAGAAGAAACGGAAACAGTGGAAACAGAAGAAGAGGAAACCGAAGCGGACGAAGAAGAGGCGGAAGCGGAAGACGAGGAGGAGGAATCCGGGGAGGAAGAAGAATCAGATCAGATCGATCTGGAAAACGCTGATGAGGATACAATCTTAAAATGGCTGCTGGATACGGACGATGAACATCTGAACCAAATGAAAACAGCTGCTGCGGCGGCGGGAACAACACTCGGCGCAATTGTTGTCGGTTTATTATCGGCAGGAGCGATCGGCGGCGGATTTACCGGCCCCGGGGGCACTAATGCGCCGGGATACGGAGGAGACGGGATCACGCCTTCCGGAAAAATGTGGGAAGATTACGAGAACGAGATCAAGCAGCAGGTGGCTGAGATCAATCAGTCAATGGCCGAATACGAAAATGAGCTGGAGCGGCAATGGGAGGAAGCCGGTGTCGCAGTTTATGACAAACAGCGCTATCAGGATATGATGGCTGAACGGGAGAATCAGGCCTGGATCGAAGAACAGAGGATGATAAACAATGGCTTATCCCGCGAGGCAATTGAATGGTCGCAGCAGAAGAAGGCCATGGAGCAGGCATTCCGGGAAGAAGATAAGAGAAACCAGCTGTTTTATAAAAAGGGGATTTATGACGGTGACTATAAAGAATATAAGAAAAAATGGATCCAGGAACGCCAGTATGAAGCGGAAGTCAATGCCTGGTATGAATCCAAGGCTGCCTATATGGATGCTGCCACAAAAACTGCCGAAAATGTGAAGGCCGGAGCAGATTTAGCCATCGACGTGATGGCGGAACTCGAACCGACAGGAACCGGAAAACAGATCAAGAACGGATACAAATTCCTTTCGGAAGCTGCCGGACAGACCGGAGAAGTTATGGCCGGCAACCAGAGTGTATCACAGGCGATCAAAAAGACGATCACAAATTCCACAATCGAGTATATCAAAGATAATGTGGACAGTACGGAAGCAAAATTCTTTTCCAATGTTTCGGGAGACGGCCTGAAAGGATATATCAACGCAAGGATCGAGGGCAAGAGCCATGAGGAGGCATTAAAGCAAGGCACGTCTGATGCAAAACAGGGGCTGATCAATTTTGCCGTGGATTATGGCGTCGGAAAAGCAGGAGACGCTGCAACCGGTGGTGTTAAGATCGGTGACAAGCAGGTGTTTAACGGCATATACAAAAAAGGTGCTTCCGGTGAAAATGCAACAAGATTTGCGCACCAGCTCGTGGAAAAGGGATTCACCAAAGAAGCGATCACGAATGATCATGTCAAAAACAGCGTCAACACCTTAGTCAGTGATCTGATCAAAAACAAACTCAGTGAAGATTAGACGGGGAGAGATTTATGCAAAGATATGAATCCATGAAAGAGGCCGCAATAGCAGCAACAACGTTGTGTCATAACTGGCTTGTGAAAACAGAAGGCAGCGTGGCGGATCCTGATACCCTTCTGATCCTGGCCGAAGCTTTTGACCGGGAATTTGCTGATCAAAATAACATTCCGGCAGCATTCTTATGTTCCAAAGAAGGAGCAGTGGGCCTCACATTTGATTATGAATACAATGCGCAATGGTTATTATATCCGCTTTGTGATGAAAGTATGATCCAAGAGGAAGTGATCGCAAATCTGGAACGCGATCTTGACCGGCTGAAGGAACTTGGGACGGAGGAACTACAGGAAATATGGAAACGGTAATGACACAAGATCAAACATTAGGCGGCTACCTTCGGCAATACTTTGGAAACCTGAAACAGGTATTGAAAAATCCGAGGTCTGTAGCCATTTCGGTCTTGCTCACGATCCTGATATCGGAAGTCCAGTTTGTGCTTTCCATGATGAGTGCAAAAGGAACGATCGGTGAATTCGGATCGATCGCAAGTTTATTGTCATATGCAAACGGCGGCATGTACGGCGGTGCTTTCGGTGTTGCGGGCGGGATCATCGGAAAGATGCTTCTGATGATATTTTTAAACTGCTTTGTTCAGGCACTGGATCAGAAACAGAATCCGTTTCACAGTTTTGGAGCAGGCATTGCTAAATCATTTCGTGCTTTTGCCTTTAAGCGCTTATATGATCCTGCAGCATGGCTTTTCGGTGTAAGTTTGTCTCTTCTGACCTACATGCTCTGTAATGTGACCCAGAATCGTATGAACAGTATGATCGGGGCATACTTAACGGTGATGGTTATCGGCAGTCTCGGGAAAAAGGACAGCTTTCTCTATGGCCTGCTGTTGCATCTGTTTTTCGGCCGCAGGACGCAGGATCCGTATTCCGCACAAACCGTCACCAGCCTGATGGGAGGAAGTGCACTCGGGTATTTTGCCGGTACCATATTGTCGCTTTTCGGGCTGCAGCTGTGCCTGCAGATTGGCCTGATCCTGCTAATACCCGCATTTCTGCTGCTTGTGATCGGTTTGATCGTTTCATATGCCACAGCATAGAAAGGATGACGAATGAAAGAATTTCAGACATTATCGGATGCCGTTTCGGAAGCAACGAGAATCTGTGATGAATGGATCATCATGCCCGGGAAACAACAGATCGATGCTTTTGATGCGCAAAAAAAAGCGTATGAGATTGATCAGGCATACGCTGCTGATGGCGAAGAATGCCCGTATACATATCTTTGTTCGGAAGAGGGTGCAGTCGGCTTGACGGAAGGAAAGGAATATATGGCACAGTGGATCATGCTTCCGCTTCCTGACGTATCCAACGATCTGGAAGAACAGATACGCGCAGATTATGAAAGAGAACATGAAGTTGCAGGAACAAAACGTAAATTCTGCAAGATGTGCGGTAAGCAGATCCCGGCAGATGCAAGCTTCTGCAAATTCTGCGGCATTGCACTGAAATGATGAACAACACGGAGGGATACGATGTTTTGTAAATTCTGCGGGACTATGATACCGGATGGATCCGTTTTCTGCGGGGTATGCGGAAGACCGATGGGTCAGGTTGATATAACGAATACACAGCCACAACAACAGTATGTTCAACAGCCACAACAACAGTATGTTCAACAACTGCAACAACCGCAATACCCGGTGAGACGAAAAGGTTCTCCGGTACTGATCATCTTGATCATTCTGACGGCACTGATGACGGTTTATCTGATCGGTTATTTTCTGTTTGCGATGTTACTCGCCAAAACAGATGTTCAGAAGGTTGCAACAGGCACAGGTATAGAGCATAATATAGTTACCGGCCTTGAAGGTTTCATGCAGGAAAGAGAGGATACAGTTTATGGTATGTAATAATTGCGGAGCAACACTTCCGGATGATTCCATGTTCTGTGAAAAGTGCGGAACCAGGATCGTGCAATATCAGCAGCCCATGCAGCAGATGCCACAGCAGCAACAATACCGGCAGCCCATGCAGCAGATGCAGATGCAGCCGCAATATCAGCAACCCATGCCACAGATGCCGCAGCAACCGTATCCGCCGCAGGGGAAGTCCGGTATGAAATCGTCGACCGTTTTGATCATCGTTCTGAGTATAGTTGGAACATTGCTGATCGCAGGGGTCGGGATTTTCCTGATCATGAATCAGCGTTCGCAGAATGTAAAAAGCGAAACGAAGGTTTCCGAAAAGGAAGATAAGTCCAAAGATTCCTCCAAATCCAAAAAGAAGGATAAGAAAGCCAAGGAAGAGAAGGATTCCGGATCAGAAGCTGAGGAAGAGAAGGATACGTCTTCTGATCAGGCAGATGTCAATCAGCTGACCGGTGAAGAAGCGAAGGCGCACGCGGCAGCTCTTTCGACAACAGACCGTCCGACCGACGGGGATTTTCAATGGCTTGCTGATGCCTATTATGACGGAAAAGACCTGGAAGACATCTTTGATATTGAAGGTGCAACCGTACTAACCAATCCGGAACTTGTCGAAGGTGACTGGAAAGCATGTTTCAGGACCAAGCGGGGCATGGATGAGGGCGATAACGATTTTTACAGATTGTTTAACGTCAATATCAATACGGTAAATGATAAAGTCACCATGACATTTGACTGGTATTACTATAATTTCGGTGACGAAGAAGGAAAAGAAGACCAGTATGATGACGGAAAATCATACGGGAAATGGAATGCAGACCATACGGGTATTGACAGTGATGACGGTGACTTCATCATGAAGAAATTCATCGAATTAAACGGCCAACAGTATGCGTACGGTGAATACTATTATGAATCCGGAGAACAGGAGTATCTGATCTTATCGCGACCCGGCGGAGTACTGGATACGAGCCATGTGTTTGCCGGTGAATCCAGACGCGTAAGATCCAAAGCTCCTTCTTCGCATAAACTCTCCAATGAAGAGATCGCCGCACTTTGTGCAAAGCACTGCGGTTCCCAATATGCAAGGGTAGACAGTGTGAATGCAGACGGGACGATTGTTGTACAGGTATATGACGAGGTGGACGGACACACAACCACTTATGACTGGTATACCGTGAATACGGACACATTGGACGCCACTACGGAGTTTGGTTTTAATTTCAATTTAAATGATGACCGATAATTGATCAACGAAGAAAGGAATGCCTATGTTTTGCAGTAAATGCGGAGCCAAGATCGAAGACGATTCTGTTTTTTGCAGTGTTTGCGGACAGCCGCAGCAAGCGCAGCCACAGCAGCCTGTACTGATGCAGCCACAGCAGCCTGTACAAATGCAGCCACAATACCAGCAACCGGTACAGCAGATACCGCCACAACAACAATATCAGCAACCGGTGCAGCAGATATCACAGGTGCCACCGCAATATCAGCAGGCTGTGCCACAGAATGCTGCGCCGAAGAAGAAAAAGACCCTGATGATCATTTTGATCGCCGCAGGTGCATTTATGACGCTCCTCGTGGCAGTGGCCGTTACGGCTTTCTTTCTGCTGCGTAACAGGGATCAGGCTACAGACACAAAACAAGAACATATCGCAGAAGAAACAGAAAAAGAAGAAAAGCCGAAATCAAAAAAGAAGGCTGATAAAACGAAGCCGGAGATCGTACCCGAGGAAGACAGTGAGCCGGCCCCGACCCCGGCGCCGGCCATCCCTTATGCAGAGGAACAGGGATTTAAGTTTACGGATCCTTATACAAATGATTTCAGTTTACCGACATATTCCAGTATCTATTATAAGGATGAAGATGGCAGGATCCTTGATGCCGTTCCTGCGGACGATGCGGAATCCGTTTCATCTAACGCAAACTATCATTTCCAAAATATTGTCCGGACAGAACCGGATGAAAACGGAAATGTCAGGATTTTCATTCCTTATCATGCATCCTATCTGGATACTTTGGTCGAGAAAAATGCGAAGAGCAGTTATGAAGTCGGTATCAATTGGAGATTATTCCGCTTATACGACTATTATACCGGCATACAGATTCCCATTCCGGATAGTTCGAACCTAACATATGAAACGGAACCGGCATATACCGAGCTCGAATGGGAAGGAAATACAGTCAGGATCGGGATCGACAGTTATATAACTTCTCATGAAACCGGGTTTATCAATGCCGGAAAAAGTGAGGATGGTTTTTCCAAATTCGAAGATACTACGGATATTAACATCTATTATTGTGTTACGGCACCAGCTGATTATGACGGTCTGATGCTTGTCGGATATAAAGAGGGATCGACAGAAGCCATACAGAAGGCTACACCGTCCGGAGACGGAAGCGGCACCCTTGTTTTGGGGCCGGATGTCTATAACCAGACCTATACCAAAGATGACCTGATCTTTATCCGCGTTAGTGAAAATATTAAAGATACGATCCCGAACGATTTTATAACCGAACATAATATCCGGATCCTTCAAAACGGCGACACGGTTTATGCGGAGGCGATGAAGATCAAGAGCGAAAAAGATACGGAAGAATCCTACTATCTGCCGACAACGTGCTGTGTTAGCGAATCGATCGAGGATTGTGAACCCGGTATGAAGAAGGTGACCGGCTCCTATACGATCGATTATTCCGCGGAGGGTTCGGGTGTTGCATTTGAAGTCTGGGTTGATGCATTTGACCGTTATACGGGTACTTCCTTTATGAGCGGAAACGCCCTAACGCTTAACGCCAAGAAGAAAACAACGGAACTGGAGGCACCGATCACGATCGACACACCGGATGGCCCCAAAGAGATCTTCATGGAAACCGAGAGCAAGATGGATAAGAAAAACAAGGTCATGAACCGCTCCATCACCATCACCTGTCC
>JAFYDQ010000096.1 GCA_017544705.1 Lachnospiraceae bacterium
AAAGGTATTCCGTTCTCGCTTGTATGGGTAGCAGTGATCGTTCTGGTATATAACTTTATCGCAAGTAAGACCGTGATCGGCAGATACTTCTACACGATGGGCGGTAATATCGAAGCAGCAAGACTGTCCGGTATCGATACCAAGAAAGTGCTGTTCCTTGCATACCTGAACATGCAGTTCTTAACGGTCATCACCAGCTGGATCTCCATGGCGAGACTTTCCGCAGCGAACCCGAATGCCGGCTTAAACTACGAGCTGGATGCCATCTCGGCTTGTATCGTCGGTGGTGTCAGTGCATACGGCGGATCCGGTTCCGTATTCGGAATGATCGTTGGTGCAACATTGATCGGTGTCATCAACCTGGGCATGAGCCTTATGAACACAGACCCGAACTGGCAGAAGGTCATCAAAGGTCTGGTTCTTCTGGGTGCTGTCGTATTCGATGTCGTATTTGAACGCTTAAGCAGCAAAGCTAAGAAATAATTATTTCAGAAGGTATTATATTGCCAAATAAATGGGGGGCGGCTATTCGGTTCTATTGACCGGTAGCCGTTCCTGCTTTATATTAATAAAGAAATCTCTATCTGGAGGACTACTATGGTATTTTTCGGACTGTCAGATCTGACATGGCTTGGCATCATTGCATTTGTGGCATGCCTTGTATTCGGACTTTACATGGTTATTACAAAGAAGCCGGGCATTGTCAGGAGCATTAAGGATACGGCCGATTATAAGGATAAGGAGCAATATGCGTTTCGGGGCGGGATCCTCATTCTCTGCCTGGCGGGTGCCTGCCTGGTCATGATCGTAATCTCTTTTTTCAATACGCTGATTTCCAATATTTTCGGTATTGTCGCACTTCTGACATTCGGTTATTTCTGGAAAAAGATGCACGACGAATTCGGCCCCGTTTAAACCTTAGGGGTCATGGCGCCTTCGGGCGCTTTTTTGCTGTTTGGATTTTCACAGAAAAGACATAATTTCATAGTATAGTGAATGACATGCCAAAAGACATCAGGGAGGCGAACTGTATTTATGATTGAAGTTAAGGATCTGGTTAAGCGGTACGGCACGCACACGGCCCTTGATCATCTGACGTTTACGATCGAGGACGGTGGCATCTACGGTCTGCTCGGGCCGAACGGCGCCGGTAAATCCACGACAATGAACATTTTGACGGGCTATCTGTGTGCCAACGAAGGAACGGTCACGGTGAATGGCCACGATATTTTAAAGGATACGGAGAAAGCCAAGGCAGAGATCGGGTATCTGCCGGAAATGCCCCCGTTATATGAGGACATGACGGTCAGGGAATATCTGGAATTTGTCTGTGAACTCAAGAAGATTAACGGAGCGAAGATCCCGGATGAGATCAAGCGTGTCAGTGAGAAGACGGGCATCGCCGATGTGGAAGAGCGCCTGATCCGGAATCTTTCCAAGGGCTATAAGCAGCGGGTCGGCATTGCGCAGGCCCTGATCGCTTCGCCCTCGATCATCATCCTGGATGAGCCGACGGTCGGACTGGATCCGCTGCAGATCATTGAGATCAGGGATCTGATCCGGGAACTGAAAAGCGAGCACACGGTGATCTTAAGCTCTCATATCCTTTCCGAGGTCAGTGCGGTCTGCGATGAGATCCTGATCATTTCGAACGGACGCCTGGTCGCCAAAGACAGCGCGGAAAACTTAGGCCGGCTTTCGGAAGGCAAGCATCTCCTGCGCCTGTGCGTTAAGGGTGATCGGAAACAGACAGAGGCGGTACTTGCGGATTTTGATCAGATTCAGGAATGCCGCATGGAAGAGGGCAGTGAGGGGATCAGACTGGAACTTTCACTCAGTGAGGGCAAGGATATCAGGGAAGATTTGTTCTACCGCTTTGCAGATGAACACCTTCCAATCCTGGAAATGTCCATGGAACATGCATCCCTTGAGGAAGTCTTCATCGACCTGACGAAGGATGAAGCAGACAATACGGAAAATCAGGACAACACAGAGAATGAACAGGAGGCGGCAGAGTCATGATAGCAATCTATAAAAGAGAATTAAGAGCCGTCTTCCATTCGATGATCGGCTGGATCTTTATGGCGGCGATGCTGTTTTTCATCGGCCTTTATTTCAGTATCTATAATTTAGGGCAGGGCTACCCTTATGTGGCGATCTCCCTTTCTTCGACCCTGTTTGTGGTCATTATCGCTGTTCCCATCCTGACCATGCGGATCATGACGGAGGATAGGCGGCAGCATACGGATAAATTGTTGTATACGGCACCGGTCAGAACGGTTAGCGTGATCCTCGGCAAGTATTTTGCGATGCTCACCGTATTTGCCATTCCCGTTCTGCTTGTATGCATTTTACCGATCTTTTTAAGCTTATACGGAACGGTTCCTTACCGGGAGACCTACGTGGCGATTTTAGGATTTCTGGTATACGGTGCGGCCTGCATCGCGATCGGCCAGTTTATCTCTTCCCTGACGGAAAATCAGATCGTGGCGGCGGTTTTATCCTTTGTGCTCCTGTTCCTCGGATACATGATGTCCGGGATCACGGGCTTTATGTCTGCGGACGGCAATCTGCTGACAAAGATTTTAAACTGCTACAGCTTTTCCAAGCCCTTAAGTACGTTTTTTGACGGGGTGCTTGACATCCCGAGTTTTGTATACTTTATCACCCTGTCCGCGCTGTTCCTTTTCTTTACCTACGAGGTGCTGCAGAAGAAGAAATTCAGCGTCTCAACGGGCAGGATCAAACGCAGTGCTTTTTCCACGGGCCTGATTGCAGCCGTGATCGCCGTGGCGGTACTGGCCAACTACGGCATCACGTTTTTGCCGGATTCCGTCAAACAGTTTGATGTAACGGACGAAGGCCTCTACCAGATCAGCGATCAGACGAAGGAAGTTTTGGCCGGCCTTACGGAGGATATCACGGTCTATGTGTTAAACAGCAAAGACAAAGCCGACACGATCCTTGACCGGATGGTCGGCAAGTATGCCGATGCTTCAGACCACATCAAAGTGGAATATAAGGATCCGGCGCTTTATCCGGAATTTGCGAGTAAGTACAGCGCCGACTCCATCGAGAGCAATTCCCTGATCGTGGAGAGCTCCAAACGCTATAAAGTCATCCCGAACAGTAACATGTATGAGACCGAGATGGATTATGAGACCTATTCCCAGAAGGTGACGGGTTTTGACGGAGAAGGCAGACTGACCAGTGCGATCGCCTACGTAACGGGAGACGATCTGCCGATGCTTTATCAGATCTGCGGACACGGGGAACTGGCCATTTCGGGTGCGCTGCAAACCAGTATCGAGAAGGAAAACGTGACGCTGTCGGATATGAATCTGATGGAGGTCGACAAGATCCCGGAGGATGCTGCAGGGATCGTGATCATGGCGCCGACGGAGGATTATTCCAAAGAGGATGCGGACAAAATCAAACAATATCTGGATGATGGCGGAAAAGCACTGGTTGTGACCACATGGACGACAGAGAGGCTGACGAACCTCCTGTCCGTGTTTGAAGCGTATGGAATGACTTTGACGGACGGACTGGTCGTGGATCCGGCGGCAAGCTACTATTACCAGAATCCGTATGTCCTGCTTCCGGATGTGAACACTTCCGTTGTTTCGTCGGATCTGTTCATGCAGAAGCGAAATGTTCTGGTGCCCTATGCGCAGGGGATCAGGGTTAGTGAGAGCGATGAAGAGGGTTCTCCGAACATTACGGAGCTGCTGACAAGTTCCGGGGATTCCTATGCAAAAGCGGATGCCGACATGGACAACTGGGAATATGAAGCCGGCGATGAGGAAGGCCCGTTTGCACTCGGTATCTACTTAAGCAAACTGCATGATGATCTGTCCGAGACGGAACTCATGTGGCTTACAACGGAAAACATGCTCTCGGAAGAAGCCAATGCGCTGACGGCCAATGCGAACTTTGAACTGCTTGGCAATATGGTCGCAAGAATGAAGGGAGAGGAAAGTACCATCTCCATCCCTGTGAAAAAATACATGGCGGACAACTTTACGGTGCCGCGTACGGTATTTTTCTTCGGTTTTGCAGTTACAACGCTGCTGATTCCTGCTATACTGATAGGGATCGGTTTGGTGATCTGGCTGAGCCGCAGAAAGAAATAGAAACGGGTTTACGATGCTTAGAAAAAGTGCGCTGGTCACGGGGGCGTCCCGCGGGATCGGCAGAGCAATTGCACAAAACTTTGCAAGGGCAGGATATGATCTGCTCTTAACCTGTGTGCGCGCAACGGAAGAACTGGACCGGCTTGCAGAGCAGCTGCAGGCAGATGAAAAGGTAGGGGTGAAAACGTTTACCGGGGACCTTTCGGATCCGGCGGTCTGCGAGCAGCTGTTTTTACAGGTAGAAGATCTGGATGTGCTCATCAATAATGCCGGGATCTCGCGTACGGGGCTGCTGACGGATTTAAGTCCTGCCGAATGGGAGGAGATCGTCGGTGTGAACTTAAGCGCACCGCTCTACTGTTCCAGGCTGGCAATTCCCGTCTTTTTGCGTAAAAAATCCGGCTGCATCATCAATATCTCCTCCGTGTGGGGAGAGGTCGGCGCATCCATGGAAGTGGCATACTCTGCGACAAAAGGCGGCTTAAATGCATTTACGAGGGCGCTTGCCAAGGAACTGGCGCCGAGCAACATCCGTGTCAATGCCGTTTCCTGCGGCCTGATCGATACCCGGATGAACGCGCACTTAAGTACGGAAGAAATGCAGGAACTGATCGGGGAGATCCCCGCAAACCGGATCGGGAAGCCGGAAGATGTGGCTGATCTGGTACTGCAGCTTGCACAGAGTAATACTTATCTGACCGGACAGGTGATCCGTCTGGACGGCGGTTGGATCTAAGATACAAAAGAGGATCTGTTTGAGGGAGGAATCTTAAATGTGGTTAACGGTTTTATTGTTTTGCCTGGGGCTGTTATGCCTGATTAAGGGCGGTGACTGGTTCGTGGACGGTGCGACCGGGATCGCACAAAGATATCATGTACCGGAGCTTTTGATCGGGGCAACGGTGGTTTCGATCGGAACAACCCTGCCGGAGGCCATGGTATCGGCTACTTCGGCCGTCCAGGGGTTTTCCGGTATCGCCTACGGGAATGCGATCGGTTCGATCATCTGTAATACGGCGCTGATCTCGGCACTCACGATTGCGATCGCACCATCTGTTGTGGAGAAAAAGCCGCTGCGCATGCCGCTTTTGTTCTTCTTCGGATCCGCGATCCTCTATGCAGCGATCGCATATCTATTCGGCAGATTTGACCGGATCAGTGGAATCATGTTGTTGCTGATCTTCTGTGTATACATGGTTTTGCAGGTTCGACAGGCGGTGACACAGGGCGGAGGGAACAAAGAGGCGGCATCCGGTGAAACGCCGGCACATGCTGCGCCTCTGTGGAAGGACATCCTGCTGCTGATCGTCGGAGCTGCGCTGATCGCTGTCGGAGCCAGGCTGTTAGTCGATAACGGCACAAAGCTCGCACAGGCACTTGGAGTTCCGGAGACGGTCATTGCAGTAACCTTTGTGGCCCTTGGCACATCCCTGCCGGAACTTGTGACAGCCATCGTATCGCTGGCCAAAGGACACGGGGCACTTTCGCTCGGGAACATTATCGGTGCGAACCTGTTTAATCTGGTCCTGGTAAGCGGCCTTGCGATCACGATCAACCCGTTTGACGTTCCCAGCGAAAAGCAGATCGCCGGCATGAACGCCTCTCTGGTCGTTGACATCCCGCTGATGTTTCTGGTCATGGCGCTGATGGCATTGCCTGCCGTATTTACCGGTAAACTCAGGCGTTATCAGGGAATCCTGCTGCTCGCATTGTACGCGGGTTATTGCGTATTCCAGTTTATGTAGCCGCGTGTAACTGCGACTTTTCGAACTTATATCTCGAGCTAATAAATATATTAATAAGGAGAATAACATGAGCGAATTATATGATCTGATCATCATCGGCGCCGGCCCTGCCGGACTTACGGCAGCTATCTATGCCGGGAGAGCGGAATTAAAGACCCTGCTCCTTGAGCGCAATCCGATGGGCGGCGGACAGATCGTCAATACATATGAAGTGGATAATTACCCCGGTTTGCCCGGGATCAACGGATTCGACCTTGGGTCGAAAATGTCCGAACATGCCGATCGTTACGCGATTACGCGCGTGGAAGCGGAAGTTTCATCGATGGAACTGACAGGCGGGGAAAAGGTCGTGCATACGGATCAGGGTGATTTTTCAGGCAAATGCGTTCTGATCACAAGTGGCAATTCTCCGAGGAAACTCGGCGTACCGGGAGAAGAGGAACTTGCCGGTATGGGTGTCTCCTACTGCGCAACCTGCGACGGCGCTTTTTTCAGAAAGCGGACAACGTTAGTGGTCGGCGGCGGGGATGTCGCGGTGGAAGATGCGATCTTTCTGGCCAGAGGCTGTGAAAAGGTGTATCTGGTACACAGAAGGGATGAACTGCGTGCGGCAAAATCACTGCAGACAGCGTTATTGGCAATGGATAATGTGGAAGTAATCTGGGACAGTGTCGTGGAAAGCGTGAACGGCAAAGATCAGGTGGAATCCGTCAGCATCCGCAACGTTAAGACCAACGAATTGAAAGATGTACCGGTAAACGGCGTCTTCATCGCGGTCGGCACACAGCCCAACAACGCCTTTTATATGAAAGCGGGCCTGAATACGGACGCAAACGGCTATATCATTGCTGGTGAAGATTGCAAGACCAATCTTCCGGGCGTTTTTGCAGCCGGAGATGTCCGTACCAAGCGGCTGCGCCAGGTATCTACCGCTGTCGGCGACGGTGCGAACGCCATCACATCCGTGCTCGAAGCGCTGATCTGAGGACCGGAAACGCTCAGGGTTAACATCTGTTAATTTACATAATTTGACAAATCCCCCGAATTCGTGTATATTAATCTATGCTGTAATATTTTTGTAACATTTCGACTATTCAGAGTCAGATGTATGGAAGCGATTATTCACCGAATGCGTTTCTGAATGATCGAATAGGAATAGCCTTTATGAAGAAACTCACAATAAAACTCGCAGCACTGCTTACGCTCAGTGCCGTGATATTGGCTGAATTACCGCCGTATTACGCGCATGCGTCCTCCTACCTGCCTGCAGCAGGCGGAGCGCTTGCTTTTGGCGACGGCGTTTCGATCGGCGATATCAAGGCCAATCTGGCGAAGAACAATGCACATAAGACGGCAGCTGCGACACATGCAAATATCGCAAATAATGCCTACGTTGCATCAACGGATGCGGAAATGGGTGCTACCGGCACAGAAACTTCCTTAAAGGCGGAAACACCTGCTTCCAAGGCGATGGCCGAGAATAACGGTGTTGCCGGATCCGCTTCCGATGCAGCACCGATCACGGTCACGACGGATGATACCTATGATGCCGGCGCGGCAGCAAAAGCAGCCGCATCGGATGCGGCACCGTCCATGGAGATCAATATTGTGGGTGGTGAAGTGGCAGAAGGCGAACAGGATCTGTCCAACACGATCATCGCGCAGTGTAACGGCTGGGTAAATGTCCGGGAATCCGCTTCCGAGGAATCGGAGATCGTCGGTAAGCTGTATGATAAATCTGCCGGTGTATGGCTTGGAAAAGAAGGCGACTGGTATAAGATCAAATCCGGAAGCTGTACCGGTTACGTAAAGGGTGAATACGTTGTGACCGGTGAAGCCGCGATCGCTCTGGCCGAAGAGGTCGGCTTAAGAGTAGCCGTTGTCAATACAACGACACTGAAGGTTCGTGAACAGGCGGATATCGATTCGCCGGTTCTGGGTCTTGTCGGAAACGAGGACCGTCTGACCGTTCTGGAGGAGACCGATGAATGGTGTAAGGTTTCCATCGAAGAAGGTGACGGCTGGATCAATAAGGAATATGTCAAACTTCGGACCGAGTTTGTGCAGGCGGAATCGAAACAGGAAGAGGAAGCCCGTCTGAAGAGGGAAGAAGAGGAAAGAAAGAAGGCAAATGCCGCTGCACAGAAGGCGACCAAGAAGAAGGGCGGCGGAAATGCGGCCGCAGGATCCGCAGCAGTCGCCGCATATGCGGTATCCGGCAGCGGATACGGCTCCAGCGTTGCAAACTTCGCCCTGCAGTTCGTCGGCAACCCGTACGTATACGGCGGCACCAGCCTGACAAACGGTACGGACTGCTCCGGTTTCGTCATGAGTGTATACCGGAACTTCGGTGTGGGTCTGCCGCACTCCTCGGGTGCACAGAGAGCATGCGGTTACAGCGTCGGCTCCATTGCCAACGCACAGGCCGGAGATATCGTATGTTATTCCGGTCACGTAGGCCTCTACATCGGAAACGGCATGATCGTTCATGCATCCACGGCAGCGACCGGTATCAAGGTTTCGAACGCAGGCTATCGTCAGATCCTGGATATCAGAAGAATCTTCTAATACGGCCGGGAAAACGAAAAATAACAGAAGACATGTATTCAGATCGGCACGGACACAGTCCGTGCCGGTTTTTGCGTAACGCCTGTTTTGAAAAAAGTGTTGCAGCCCGCATACATTACTGCGATAATATGGTAGAGTGTTAAATCAACTGTGGGAGGAGATTCAAATGAACAAAAAATCACATCTTGTGGCGCTGCTGATCTTTGCGGCCATGATCGCGATCATTCTGATCGTGAATGCATGCGGATACGGGAACTTTGCCGGAACATTCTGGGCACTGGTACCGCCGCTGACGGCCATTGTGCTTGCACTGATCACCAAAGAGGTGTATTCCTCGCTCTTTATCGGGATCGTGTTAGGTGCCCTGATGGCCGGCGGATGCTCGCTCTTAAATACCGTGAACAATGTGGCGATCGACGGCATTTCGACCGCTGTTGCGGATAATGCGGGCATTCTGGTATTCCTTGTGATCTTGGGCATCATTGTTGCCCTGGTCAACAAATCCGGTGCGTCAAGAGCGTTCGGCGCATGGGCGGAAAAGCATATCAAGACCAAGACCGGTGCGGGACTTGCAACGTTTCTGCTGGGAGTGCTGATCTTTATTGATGACTATTTCAACTGCTTAACGGTCGGCTCCGTTATGGCGCCGGTGACCGATTCGAAGAAGATCAGCAGAGCGAAACTGGCGTATCTGATCGATGCAACGGCTGCACCCGTCTGTATGATCGCGCCCGTATCGAGCTGGGCCGCTGCGGTGGCAAGCTATGCGGAATCCGAAAAGTATTCGGGCATCGAGCTCTTTATCCGTGCCATTCCCTATAACTTCTATTCGATCTTAACGCTGGTATTCATCGTGGCTCTTTGTATTCTGAACTTTGATTACGGCAAGATGAAACAGTTCGAGAAAAGAGCGGAGGAGACCGGTGAACTCGGTTCCCTGAAGCTTTCCGATGAAGAAGAGAGAACCCTTCGCGTGGACGGTCCGGAAACACCGCCGAAAGGCAAGCTGTTTGACCTGATCATCCCGATCGTGATCCTGATCGGATGCAGTGTCTGGGGCCTTCTGTACAACGGTTTCCAGGCGGAAGGCGTGACGAACGTGATCGATGCATTTTCCTCCACGGATGCCACGGTCGGTCTCCCGTGGGGCAGCCTGGTGGCGCTGATCCTGATCATCATCTATCTGATCGTAAGAAAAGTCTTGACATTTGAGGATGCGATGGCCTGCATTCCGAAGGGATTTGTGGCGATGGTTCCTGCCATGACGATCCTAACGCTTGCAACCTCCTTAAAATCCATGACCAATGCGCTCGATGCATCCGGCTTTGTCGCATCCGCACTTTCCGGAGCACAGAATCTGCAGTGGCTGCTTCCGGCGCTCGTATTTGCGGTTGCCTGCGGCGTATCCTTTGCGACCGGTACTTCCTGGGGAACCTTCGGGATCCTCATTCCGATCGTGTGCGCGGTCTTTTCCGAAGACAGCGGTCTGTTCTTCGTCGGGATCTCAGCCTGCCTTGCGGGCTCGGTCTGCGGCGATCACTGCTCCCCGATCTCGGATACGACGATCATGTCCTCGGCAGGTGCGCACTGCAATCATCTTGACCACGTGTCGACGCAGCTGCCTTATGCGCTTTCCGTTGCGGCGATCTCTCTGGTCTGCTACCTGCTTGCGGGCCTTTTCGAGCTGGCAAACCTTACCTGGTTGTCGATTCCGGTCGGCATTGCGCTGGTGGTTGTATTCCTCTTTATCATGAAACGTAAAAGTGTGAAAGAATAGATATCGGATTGTGTACCATGCACAAAAGAAAAAAAGTCAATAGCGAATCGCAAAAATAACGTGTGAAATACGAAAAAAGTTTTCCACCGGATCGGATATGAAAAAGTTCGTAAAATGGACTTATACACGGAGTTATCCACGTTATCCACAGAAAATAACAGGTATCCACATAACGGATACCCGAACGGATGTTTTGTGAAAAATGCCCCGCCGGGTGCTTTCCGGCGGGGCAAATCGTATCCGGCGGATCATGTTTCATGGAAAATGGATATGGAGATTATGGTGCGGTTATGGTATAATTGACTTGCAACAAAGAAGCGACTCCGCTTCTTACGGAAAGGGGTGACCGGCATGAAATTTACGATTGTTGGCAAGAATATCGACATCACGGAAGGACTCAGAAGTGCCGTTGAGGACAAGATCGGCAAATTGGAAAGATATTTTACACCGGACACGGAAGTTCATGTAACACTGAGCGTCGAGAAAGATCGGCAGAAGATTGAAGTGACGATCCCGGTTAAGGGATCCATTATCAGATCCGAGCAGGCAAGCAATGATATGTATGTATCCATAGACCTTGTGGAAGAGATCATTGAGAGACAGCTCAAGAAGTATAAGAATAAACTGATCGATTCCAAGCACGGAAGTTCCAATTTCAAACAGGAATTTCTGGAGAAAGATTTTGCGGATGATGACGAGATCAAGATCGTCCGTTCCAAACGTTTTGATATCAAGCCGATGTATCCGGAGGATGCCTGCATCCAGATGGAACTGCTCGGACACAGTTTCTACGTTTTCTGCAACGCGGAAACAGATCAGGTCAATGTCGTATACAAGAGAAAAGGCAATACCTACGGTCTGATCGAACCGGAAGTATAAGAAGAACCAAGGATTCACAGAGCAGGGGAGCACCGCCGGTGCTCCCCTCTTTTACGGAATAAGAGATCAGAGGAGAAACAGGAGAATACGGAATGAAGACCGGCCTTACATTTGACACCGTGGCGCTGGATGATGAAAACAGCGCCCTCGTCATCATCGACCAGACAAAGCTTCCGAACGAGGAAGTGATCCTGCATTTACAGACGCAGCAGGAGATCCATGAAGCGATCTATCTGCTTCAGGTGCGCGGGGCGCCGGCGATCGGCGTTGCGGCAGCATACGGCGTTTACCTGGCAGCCAAGGAGATCCTGGAAAAGGAAAGCGGGAACGGAACGGATGACTATGATGCGTTCTTAAAGGCATTTACGGAAGCATCCGCGTATCTGAATTCCGCAAGGCCGACGGCGGTCAACCTTTCCTGGGCGCTGCGCAGGATGGAACAGGTGGTGCGTTCGCATGCGGATCGTCCGGTGCCTGAGATCGTTGCGCTGCTAAAACAGGAGGCTGTTGCGATCCAGGAAGAGGACATTGCGATCTGCAGATCGATCGGCGAATACGGACTGACGCTGATCAAACCGGGAGACGGGATCTTAACGCACTGCAACGCGGGCCAGCTTGCGACCAGCCGCTACGGGACCGCGACGGCACCGATGTATCTGGGGCATGAGAAGGGATATGATCTTCATGTCTATGCGGATGAGACCAGACCGCTGCTGCAGGGTGCCAGACTGACCGCCTACGAGCTTTCCAAAGCGGGCATCGATGTGACGCTGATCTGTGACAACATGGCAAGTACGGTCATGAAACAGGGAAAGATCCAGGCCGTGTTTGTCGGCTGTGACCGGGTAGCCATGAACGGAGATGCCGCCAACAAGATCGGCACCTCCGGCGTTGCGATTCTTGCAAAGCACTATGGAATCCCGTTCTACGTATGCGCCCCGAGTTCCACGATCGATGAAAAGATCACGGACGGCTCCATGATCCCGATCGAGGAGAGAAACGGCGAGGAGATCTCTACGATGTGGTATGAAAAGAAAATGACGGCGGACGGGGTCAAGACCTATAACCCGGCATTCGATGTCACGGATCATGAGCTGATCAGCGCGATCATCACGGAAAACGGGATCGCAAGAGCGCCTTATACGGAATCTTTGAAAAGGATGCTTGAAGGAACCAAAGGGCACTGAAAAATGCGCATTTGTTCATAAATTATTAACAGTTGCCTACATTGAATAACAGGGACGATTCTGCTACAATAGTCTTTGGCTTTTTAGCAGGAAACGGAGTTTGGACAATATATGAAATTAGTTGAGAAGATATTCGGTACCCACAGTGAACGCGAACTGAAACTGATCGAGTCCACCGTGGACCAGGTTGAATCCTATCGCGATGCGATGCATGCGCTTTCCGACAGCGAACTGAAGGATAAGACCAAAGAGTTTAAGAAGCGTTATGCGGATGGCGAGACGCTTGACGATCTGTTGCCGGAAGCATATGCGGTTGTAAGAGAAGCTGCAAGACGTGTTTTGAAAATGGAGCACTACCGTGTACAGATCATCGGCGGCATCATCCTGCATCAGGGCAGAATTGCCGAGATGCGTACCGGTGAAGGTAAGACGCTGGTCGCGACGCTGCCGGCATACCTTAATGCACTGGCCGGGCGCGGCGTGCATGTGGTCACGGTCAATGATTACCTGGCAAGCCGTGACGCGGAGTGGATGGGACAGATCCATGAATTCTTAGGTCTTACCGTCGGCTGCGTTTTGAATGAAATGAAGCCCGAAGAAAGAAGGGCTGCCTATAACTGCGACATCACCTATGTGACCAACAACGAGCTCGGATTTGACTACTTAAGAGACAACATGGTCATCTACAAAGAGCAGCTCGTGTTGAGAGACTTAGCCTATGCGATCATCGATGAGGTCGACTCGGTCCTTATCGACGAAGCAAGAACACCGCTGATCATTTCCGGTCAGAGCGGCAAGTCCACCAAGCTTTATGAAGTCTGTGATATCCTGGCACGCCAGATGAAGCGCGGCGCCGATGTGGAAGACTTATCCAAGATGGACGCCATCATGGGGATCGAGCGCGAGGAGAGCGGTGATTTTATCGTCAATGAGAAGGACAAGTTCGTCACGCTGACCGCAGAAGGTGTGAAAAGAGTCGAGCAGTTCTTCCAGATCGAGAACTTAGCGGATCCCGAAAACGTGGAGATCCAGAACAACATGATCTTAGCGCTTCGTGCGCACAATTTAATGTTTAGGGATCAGGATTACGTGGTCAAGGACGATCAGGTGCTGATCGTAGATGAGTTCACGGGACGTATCATGCCGGGACGCCGCTATTCCGACGGTCTGCATCAGGCCATTGAAGCAAAGGAACATGTCAAAGTCAAACGCGAGAGTAAAACGCTTGCCACGATCACGTTCCAGAACTTCTTCAACAAATTCGAGAAAAAATGCGGAATGACCGGTACGGCTCTGACCGAGGAAAAAGAATTCCGTGATATCTACGGGATGGATGTCATCGAGATCCCGACAAATAGGCCGGTACAACGTAAGGACCTGCAGGATGCGGTCTATAAGACCAAGCGGGAGAAACTGCATGCGATCTGCGATCAGATCGAACGGGCGCATGCGACCGGACAGCCGATCCTGGTCGGCACGATCACGATCGAGGCTTCGGAAGAACTGAGCACGATGCTCAGAAAGCGCGGGATCCAGCATAAGGTCTTAAATGCGAAATTCCATGAACTCGAGGCAGAGATCGTTGCCGATGCGGGTATCCACGGTGCCGTCACCATCGCCACCAACATGGCCGGCCGTGGTACGGATATCAAGCTCGACGAGCTTTCCAGGGCAGCAGGCGGCTTAAAGATCATCGGTACGGAACGTCATGAGAGCAGACGAATCGACAATCAGCTGCGCGGCCGTGCCGGACGTCAGGGAGACCCCGGTGAATCCAGGTTCTTCATTTCCCTGGAAGACGATCTGATGAGACTGTTTGGTTCCGAGCGGCTCATGAACGTGTTCAACGCACTCGGTGTGCCCGACGGGGAACAGATCGAACACAAGATGTTATCCTCTGCGATCGAAAAGGCACAGACCAGGATCGAGAACAACAACTTCGGCATCCGTAAGAATCTGCTGGAATATGACCAGGTCATGAACGAGCAGCGCGAGATCATTTACGCAGAGAGAAGAAGGGTTTTGGACGGTGAGAGCATGCGCGATGTCATCTTCCGCATGGCCACGGATTTTGTCGAGAACACCGTCGATATGTGTATCGGAGAAGATTCCGTTCCGGAGGACTGGGATCTTGCGGAATTAAACCAGCATCTTTTGGCAACGGTTCCCGTTGCGGAAGTCACGCCCGAACGCGTTAAGAATTTAAAGAAAAAAGAATTAAAGCACATGCTCAAGGAAGAAGTCGTCAAGCTCTATGAGGCGAAAGAGACCGAATTCCCGACACCGGAACAGATCCGTGAACTTGAGCGTGTGATCTTATTAAAAGTCATTGACCGCAAATGGATGGATCATATCGATGATATGGACCAGCTCCGTCAGGGCATCGGCCTGCAGGCGTACGGCCAGAGAGACCCGCTTGTGGAATACAAGATGATGGGTTATGAGATGTTCAACGCCATGACGGATTCCATCAGCGAAGAGACGGTCCGTGTACTCATGCATATCCGCGTGGAGCAGAAGGTGGAACGTGAGGAAGTTGCCAAGATCACGGGTACCAACAAGGATGATTCCGCGCAGAAGAAGCCCCAGAAGAGAGAGTCGGCAAAAATTTATCCGAACGATCCCTGCCCTTGCGGTTCCGGGAAAAAATACAAGAACTGCTGCGGTCGGAAATAGGAAAACAACATGGTAGAACTGGATCAGATCAAACAGGAATTAGCAACTTATGAGGAGCCGTTACGTGAAGTAAAGGCTTCTTTGGCGCTTGATGCCAAAAAGCAGAGAGTCGAGGAGCTGGAGCGTGAAATGGAAGCGCCCGACTTCTGGGATGACGCGGAGCGCGCCCAGAAGATGACGATCGAACTCAAAAGCTTTAAAGACATCATCGAGACGGTCGAGGGGCTGGAACAGCAGAACGCAGACCTGTTCGAGCTGATTGCGATGGCTTATGAGGAAAACGATCCGGCGTTAATTCCGGATATCCAGACGGAATTTGAAGAGTTCAAGACAACCCTGGAGGATCTTCGGATCAATACGCTGCTTAGCGGCGAATACGATAAGAACAATGCGATCCTGCGTCTTAACGCGGGAGCCGGCGGCACGGAGAGCTGCGACTGGGCCGGCATGCTCTATCGGATGTATTCCCGTTATGCCGAGAAAAAGGGATTTTCCGTGGAAGTGCTGGACATTCTGGACGGGGAAGAAGCCGGGATCAAATCGGTCACCTTTCAGGTCAACGGCTTAAATGCTTACGGCTATCTGAAATCGGAAAAAGGCGTGCACAGACTGGTGCGCATCTCGCCGTTCAATGCGCAGGGCAAGCGGCAGACTTCCTTTGTATCGCTGGATGTCATGCCGGATATCGAAGAAGATCTGGATGTCGAGATCAATGATGACGATCTGCGTATCGATACCTACCGCAGCTCCGGTGCCGGCGGACAGCATATCAACAAGACTTCGTCCGCGATCCGCATCACGCACCTGCCGACCGGTATCGTGGTCCAGTGCCAGAACGAGCGCTCGCAGTTCCAGAATAAAGACAAAGCCATGCAGATGTTAAAGGCCAAGCTCTATCTGCTCAAGCAGGAGGAGAATGCCGAGAAGCTTTCCGACATCCGGGGAGATGTCAAGGAGATCGGCTGGGGCAATCAGATCCGCTCCTATGTTCTGCAGCCCTATACGCTGGTCACGGATCACCGCACGGAAGTGAAGGTGGCACAGGTGGATGCGGTGCTGGACGGTTATCTGGACCCGTTCATCAACGGCTATTTAAAATGGATCTCCTCATAAGGGAGGATTTGACGGATCATAGAAAAACAGCCGCGTAAGCGGTTGTTTTTTTGTGCATTTTTTTCAGGAAAACTGCGTAATTTCTCCTTGTCTTGGGAAAGGGTTTGTGATAGAATATCTTTCGTGCGAACACACATGTTCTTGTGGGACGCACAAACGATGAAAACGTACGCACGAAACAGACAGGTGAGTGCATGGCAGAGACAAACAGCTACTACATCGTAAAAAAGAAGGCGCTCCCGAAGGTGCTGCTGAAAGTCGTTGAGGCAAAATCACTGCTGGACAGTGAACAGGCCATTACCGTACAGCAGGCGACCGACCGGGTGGGGATCAGCCGGAGTTCGTTCTATAAATATAAGGACGACGTCGTTCTGTTCCATGACAACACGCAGGGAACAACGGTTACCCTGACGTTTTCCATGGATGATGAGCCGGGGCTTTTGGCCGATCTTCTTAAGATCATCGCCAAATACGGTGCCAATATCTTAACGATCCATCAGAGTATTCCCATTAACGGAATGGCATCCCTCTCGATCAGCATCCAGCTGCTGCAGCAGGCAGAGGATGTGGCAAAGATGATCGATGAGATGGAACGGCAGCAGGGTGTGCATCATGTGCGGATCCTTGCCAAAGAATAAAACAACCAAATTTCATAGAAAAGGAGTCGGAATATGGTCAATATAGCGGTTCTCGGATACGGTACGGTCGGATCCGGTGTTGTGGAGGTCATCCGGACCAACCCCGAGAGTATCAATAAGAAAGCGGGCGATGAGATCCATGTCAAATATGTGCTCGATCTGCGCGATTTCCCGGGTGATCCGGTACAAGAGATCCTGGTACATGATTTTGACGTGATCTTAAACGATCCGGAAGTGAAGATCGTCGTAGAGGTGATGGGCGGCGTTGAGCCGGCATACACCTTTGTGAAAAAATGCCTGCTTGCCGGAAAGAGCGTCTGCACGTCGAATAAAGAACTGGTTGCAAAGCACGGACCGGAGTTGCTTAAGATCGCCAGGGAAAATAACATCAATTTCCTGTTTGAGGCAAGCGTCGGCGGCGGGATCCCGATCATCCGTCCCCTGAACTCTTCCCTGACGGCCGATGAGATCCTAGAGATCACGGGGATCTTAAACGGCACGACGAACTTCATCCTGACCAAAATGGCGCAGGAAGGCTGGGAATTTGATGCGGCGCTGAAAAAAGCGCAGGAACTCGGCTACGCGGAGCGTAATCCCGAAGCCGATGTGGAAGGATATGATGCGTGCAGGAAAATCGCGATCCTCTCCTCTCTTGCCTTCGGCGATCATGTTGATTTCGAAGAGATCTACACGGAAGGGATCTCCAAAATCACGGCCAAAGATATCGCTTATGCCAAAGAAATGAATTATGCAGTCAAACTGCTGGCCTCAAGCAAGAGAGAGGATGAGCAGTATTACGCCATGGTCGCACCGTTCTTAGTACCGCCAACACATCCGCTGTATGCGGTCAATGACGTGTTCAATGCGATCTTTGTGAAAGGCAACGTGCTCGGTGATGTGATGTTCTACGGCAGCGGTGCCGGGAAGCTTCCGACCGCCAGCGCCGTGGTATCGGACGTGGTGGATGCGACCAAGCACCTGCATTGCAATATCATGTCATTCTGGAGCAGCAGGAAGCTGGGGCTGACCAAAGTCGATAAAGCAGTCCGCAGGTTCTTCGTACGTGTTCCCGATGGGACAGACGCAAAGGCAGTTTTTGGCGATATCGACGAGGTACGTGTGGATGCGATCGGCGGGGAATTCGGTTTCATCACGCAGCCGATGAGCGAAGAAGCTTTCCGTGAAAAATGCGAAAAAATACAGATCCTGAGCAGCATCAGGCTTCTGTGATCAATAAGAGGAATCATTATGAAATATGTCATTGTATTAGGCGACGGCATGGCGGATGAACCGCTTAAAGAACTGGACGGAAAAACCTGTCTGGCCTATGCCCAAACGCCGACCATGGACGAGCTGGCACCGCTCTCCGAGATCGGCCTGGTGAAAACGATCCCGGACGGGATGAAGCCCGGATCCGACACCGCAAACCTCGCGGTGTTAGGGTATGATCCGAAGAAATATTATTCCGGAAGATCGCCTCTGGAAGCCCTTTCGATCGGTGTGCCGATGAAGGATACGGACATCGCGATCCGCTGCAATATCGTGACGATCTCCGATGATGACGTGCCGTTTGAAGAAAAGACGATCATCGACCACAGCTCGGATGAGATCAGTACGGAGGATGCGGCGGTATTGCTCAAGGCCGTA
>JAFYDQ010000097.1 GCA_017544705.1 Lachnospiraceae bacterium
ACAGTGTTGCATGGCATGGTGTGGCACCCAACGATGAGCAGTATGCAGTAGCAATGGCAGATTTGGAGAAAGTAGGTGAAGCGTTATGTCAGAAGTAAAAAAGATCGCAACAAGAGTCAGTTACGGTAACGCATTGGTGGAACTTGGAAATGAGCACGACGATCTGGTTGTTCTGACAGCGGATCTTGCGGCTGCCACCAAGACGGACATCTTTATGAAAGCGCATCCGGATAAGCATATCAACTGCGGTATTGCGGAAGCCAATATGACGGACATCGCGGCAGGTCTTGCCGCTACGGGAAAAGTTCCGTTCGCGTCTTCCTTTGCCATGTTTTCCGCAGGCCGTGCTTTTGAACAGGTACGTAACAGTATCGGTTATCCGCATCTGAACGTGAAGATCGGTGCAACACATGCGGGTATCTCCGTCGGCGAAGACGGTGCATCCCATCAGTGTAATGAAGATATCGCATTAATGAGAACCATCCCGGGTATGGTCATTATCAACCCGGCAGATGATGTGGAAGCAAGAGCGGCCGTTAAGGCAGCATATGAATATGTCGGCCCCGTATATCTGCGTTTTGGCAGAGCGGCGGTTCCGGTATTCAATGACGAAGCGACCTATCGTTTTGAGATGGGAAAAGGCATCGTACTCAAGGAAGGAAAAGATGTAACGATCGTAGCGACCGGTTTAACGGTTCCGGAATCTGTGGAAGCGGCAAAAATGCTTGCGGAAGACGGGATCGATGCGGAAGTGATCAACATCCATACGATCAAACCGTTGGATGAAGACCTGATCGTAAAGAGTGCGAAAAAAACAGGCAAAGTCGTTACGGCGGAAGAACATTCCATCATCGGCGGTCTCGGCGGTGCTGTCTGTGAGACACTGAGCGAGAAGTGCCCGACACCGGTTTACCGGATCGGTATGAGAGATGTATTCGGCGAATCCGGATCCGCAGCAGCGCTGATCCACAAATATGAACTGGATGCAGAAGGCATTTACAAGCAGGTAAAGGCATTTCTGAACAAATAGAGATGAAGGAACTACTGTTTTTTGAACCGCTTTGCAAAGAACGCATATGGGGAAGTGAGACCTGGACCATCTCCGCTCTTCCGGAGGGAGACTTAAAGGTTTCGGAAGGCTCTCTTGCAGGAGAGACGTTGTCCGGGCTTTGGAAGGATCACAGGGAATTGTTCGGCCGGGAAAAGGGAGAACTGTTTCCGCTTTTGGTAAAAGTCATAGATGCCAAGGCAGATCTGAGCATTCAGGTTCATCCGGATGATCCATATGCGAAAGCACATGAAAACGGAGCCTGCGGCAAAGCAGAGTGCTGGTATATCATGGATGTCACGGAAGGCAATACGCTGGTACTGGGGCATCTCGCAAAAACGCGCGAACAGGCAAGGGAAATGGTTCAAAACGGCAGATGGAATGAATTCATCAGACAGGTGCCGGTTGAAGCAGGTGAACTTGTCCAGATCGATCCCGGAACGATCCATGCGATCCATGGCGGAACGAAGATCACAGAGATCCAGCAGAGTTCGGACATTACCTACCGCCTGTATGATTATGACAGAACCGTAAACGGTAAGAAAAGAGAGCTGCATATCGAAAAGTCTCTGGACGTGATCCGGGTACCCGACAGAAGCGAAGAGAAAGTTTACCATAGCTTTCCGGAAAACGGTCATCAAACGGCATTCTATCAGATTGCGAGATATGTGATCGAAAAAGAACAGTCTTTTGATCAGGATAAGGACTTTCAGATCATCAGTGTCGTGAACGGAGAAGGGCTCATAGACGGCCACAGGATCAGAAGGGGTGATTCCCTGATCGTTCCGTATGCGTACGGCACCTATACGATAACCGGACAAACGGAGATATTGATAACCAGTCTGTAGATGAAGTATAATAATGGATGATACAGGTACTGGCAGCCACCAGATACAAGAGGGATCTGGTGGCTTTTTTTAGGGAAAAGGGGAAAGACGTGAAAAAATACGGTGCTTTGGAAGCGGGCGGAACAAAAATGGTCTGTGCCATCGGTCTTTCTGACGGGACGATCTTAGACCAGGTTTCCATTCCGACGACGACCCCGGAAGAAACGATCGACCGGATCGCGGACTATTTCAGAGACAAAGAGATCGTATCCCTTGGGGTTGCCACATTCGGACCGGTAGATGTGAAAAAGGATTCGCCGACATACGGTTATATTCTGAACACACCCAAACTGGCATGGCAAAATTTCGACCTGCTCTCCGCATTGCAGGAGAAGATTCCCGTTCCGATGGAAATCGATACAGACGTCAACGGTTCGTGTCTCGGAGAGATGACGTTCGGCTGCGCAAAAGGTCTGGACAGCGTGATCTATATCACGATCGGAACCGGCGTAGGCGTCGGGATCGCGATCAACGGACAGCTCCTGCACGGCATGCTCCATCCTGAGGCAGGACATATCCTGCTCAATAAGCATCCGGACGACCATTACGCCGGAAAATGTCCGTTCCATCCGAATTGCATGGAAGGACTTTGTGCGGGTCCCGCGATCGAAGAACGTTTTGGAGATAAGGCGTTCAATCTGTCGGAAAGACAGGATGTGTGGGAACTGGAAGCATATTATATCGCACAGGCGCTCGTGAATTTCATCTGTACATTGTCTCCGAGAAAGATTATCCTTGGCGGCGGGGTCATGCATCAGGAGCAGTTGTTCCCCCTGATCAGAAAAAAAACCAAAGAACTGCTGAACGGCTATATCGAAACAGCGGAACTGAACGATATCGAGCATTACATTGTACCGGCAAGCCTGCATGATGACCAGGGCATCATGGGTGCGGTGCAGCTGGCAAAGTGGGCTGAGAATGGCACAGATTAACGAGTATTTCAAGAAGAAATACGGCAAAGAAAAAACTGAAAAAACAGAGAAAAAAGAGCCGGACGATTATAAAAAGAAACTGGCCAAGCACAGAATGGCGATCATATACAGGATTTTGATCACGATCGTCATTATTGCAGCTATAGCCGTCGGACTGTTTTTGGGAAACCGGAACAAGGTATTTACGGATTATGATACCATCAACAAGATTTCCCTGACAGAAGCAACAACGGCTGATTATCTGAACCTGAACGGAAATGTACTCCGGTTCAGCAAAGACGGTGCGTCGGCGTTTAATGCGACTGATGATATGATCTGGAACCAGCCTTATGAAATGCAGAATCCCATGATCGATATCTGCGGGGACTATGCGGCGATCGGTGATTACAAAGGTACAAGGATCTACGTCTTCAACGGAACCGGGATGCAGGGAGAGATTGATACGACCCTTCCCGTACAGACTTTCTGCGTATCGGGCACGGGTAACGTTGCGACGGTTTTAGAAGAAAACGAGATTACCTGGGTCAGGCTGTTTAACAAAACCGGTGACCTGATCGCCAATGACAGAACCACCATGGCCAAAAGCGGATATCCCGTTTGCGTGGATGTTTCCGAAGACGGGATCAAAATGGGTGTTTCTTATCTTCGCATCGGTACCGGCGCAATATCTTCATCCGTAGCGTTTTACAATTTCGGAGATGTCGGGCAGAACGAGATCGACAATCTTGTCAGCGGATACGACTATCCCGAATCGATCATTTCCGAAGTGGCATTTATGAACAACCAGACAGCATTTGCCGCGGGGGATGACGGGATCGTGATCTTTACGGGTTCACAAAAACCGGAACAGACCGCACAGATCCCCATCGAGGATGAGATCAACAGTGTATTTTACGGAAAAGAATACATCGGACTGGTATTTGAAGATGCTACCGGAGAAACGAGATACCGCATGGATGTATACGATACTTCCGGAAAGCCCGTTCTGACATGCAATTTTGACCTGGATTATAAGGACATTCTGTTTCAAAAAGATCAGATCATTGTATATAATAGTGATGAATGCATTATCTTTAATATGCAGGGAACGGAAAAATACCACAGTACGTTCCACCATTCCATTATTACAATGATCCCGACTTCGAACCAAAACCGGTATTTGCTGGTATCGGGTACGGCCATGGAGGAGATACAGTTAAAATAATGAATTGGAATTTTCTGTCGATCGCGGTGCTTGCGCTGTTCGCGGCGTGCATGATCCAGGGATACCGGAAAGGGTTCTTAAGGATCGTGATCACTCTGATCGGCATCGTATTGATCATAGCCGCGGTCTTTGCCCTGCAGCCGTATGTCAGTGATTTTCTGATCGGAAAGACAGGGGTTTATGACGGATTAAAAGAAAAGATAGAAACGGTTTTCGCCGAGGATAACGCGAAACTGGATAACACGATCCCCGAAAACCAGGAAATGACCATAGAGTCTTACCAACTGCCGCAACTGCTGAAAAACGCATTGAAGCAGAATAATACGGACGAAGTATACAAACAGTTGATGGTGAGCATCTTTGAAGACTATATCGCAGGATACCTGTCGAGACTGATCCTGAAGGCGGCTTCCTTCATTGGTATTTTTCTGGTGTTGTCTCTGATCCTGTGGCTTGCGCTCAAGAGCGCGGATCTGATTACCAAGATTCCGATCATCAAAGGGATCAACCGGTTTCTGGGTGTGGTCGCGGGGTTTGTCAATGCATTGGTGATCACATGGCTCTTTTTCCTGGTGACCGTCATGTTCCTCGGAAACGAGACCGGAGGAAAGCTGATGGAAGAGATCTACAAGAGCCCGTTACTGACACTTTTGTTTAATGAAAACCTGTTAATGAAGTACCTGACATAAAAATCATATTAGCCTTTATCTTTGGAGCATTCGTATATAGAAAGGGAAGTAAAGCCGGGAGGCGGAGCTTATGGAAAACAAATTAAAGCAGTTATTTGAATATCAGAAATTCGAGCAGAATCCGGAATTAAATAAGGTCATTCGTGAAACGGAAATGCGATACCCGGAAGAATTGAGTGAGGATGAACTGGAAATGGTAGCAGCAGCAGGGATTCCCGGGGTTGCAACAGGCAAAGAAAACAAACCTGACTCCACCAAGCCATTCATTTAGGATTAACGCCGAAAATGGTTGAAAAAAGGCGAAAAAATCGTTGACAAGCGAAAAATCGGATGATATTATTAATAGGCTGCACGATACGTTGCAGCTTATTATTATGAACGCACCTTGAAAATAAAACAGTACAACCAACCCTGAACAATTCTTACAGAATTTTTCGAACAAAACCTAAAGTAAAGACGAATTAGCTAG
>JAFYDQ010000003.1 GCA_017544705.1 Lachnospiraceae bacterium
TCATAGGAAACCTTATGAAATTTCGCAATCCTGCGCATTGTTTTTCCCCTTTGTATTTAATATCAGCACCCGCAGCATGCAGGCTTAAGAATCTGCTCGGCGCATCCCGCCGCATCATAATAATCACTGCAGTGAAGCACGGGTACGGTGGTATCCGCGGATGCAAGCGTTTTCTTTACGTCAATGACTCTCTGGTTGGAGGAGCCCTTCCATTGCAGTTTCACGTCTCTGAGCGCCTCTACATATTCGCCGTCTACGACGACATCTGCCTTTGCGATGACCGGATAGTCACAGATATCCTCCCACATACTGCCCGTGTAGATCCAGATCGTTTTATCCGGATATTTTTCCCTGATTTCATCGACCAGTTCCCTGACACCGGCCAGGTTGGCGGGATGAAGCGGATCTCCTCCGCTGAAAGTGATGCCCGATATGTAGGAAAGTTCCAATTGTTCAAAGATCTCTTCCCTGGCGGCATCGTCAAATAAAAGTCCGCCCTCCGGATCCCATGTCAGCGGATTCTGACAGCCTTTGCAGCAGTGGGAACAGCCCGACAGCCACAGCACCACCCGAAGACCGTCACCGTTGAGCATGTCGGCCTTGGTTATGTCATGGTATCTCATGGCTACATGCTCTTCCTTTCTGCGATCTCAGCCATCTTGGCCTCATTCAGTCTGGTGTCTCCGTGTACTCTGGAATAGGAAAGATATCCGTTCATCCTGTCGATCTTGGTAAGGTTCCTGCTACCGCACTTCGGGCAGACATCCATTTCCAGCTCCTGGTGTCCGCAGTCATCACAGTAGGCAAGCGACATATTGACGCCCTCATAGAAGCCCATATCCATTGCTCTGCGGATCAGTGTCTTGATCGCTTCCAGGTTATAATCGATCGGATATTTTACATACTGGATCTTGCCGCCGTTACACAGTTCCCAGAATCTTCCCTCCAGATCCTGCTTCTCGATCGGTGTGATGTCCTCCGTGACATGGCAGTGGAAACTGTTCGAAACATACTCTCTGTCGGAAACACCCTCAATGATCCCGTATTTGGAACGGAACTGTTTCACCTGCAGACCGCACAGGCTCTCGGCCGGCGTTCCGTAGATCGCATACAGGTGTCCGTCTTCTTCCTTATACTGTGCGATCTTCTTATTAATATACTCAAGTACCTCCAGGGCAAATGCCCCGTCTTCCACAAGCGACTTTCCGTTGTAGAGTTCCTGCAGTTCGTTAAACGCAGTGATCCCGAAAGATGCCGTCGCATACTTCAATAACGGTTTGATCTTATCCGTCAGCTTCAGGTGCCCCTGATAGAAACCGCCCTCGCAATAGGCAAGCGGATTGGTGGATGCGCGCATTTCCCCGAGATATGCATAAGTTCTCTTATGCAGCCCGCGGATCAGTTCCAGATAATAATCCAGCACCTGATAGAAGTCCCTGCTCTCATGGCGTGCTTTGGCCAGGATCATCGGTAAATGCAGGGAAACGGCACCGATATTGAACCTGCCGACAAATACCGGCACGTCATCGTCATCCGCGGGATGCATGCCGCCCCGTTCATACCAGGGGGATAAAAACGCACGGCAGCCCATCGGCGAAATGATCTTGCCGTATCGCTTATACATGCTTGCCACATAACCTTTTCCGGTTAAGCTCAGCCAATCGGGATACATGGATTTGGACGAGCAGAGTACACCTGCCTCAAACACATCCTCCAGTTCCTTTCCGGGACCGTGCAGATTCTCATCATAAAGGAATACGATCTTCGGGAAGAGGACCGGTTTCTTGCATTCCGCCTTCCCCTGTCCTTTACGTCTGACATTCAGAAGCTGGATCGTTGCCATTTTCTCAAACCGGCTTGTTCCCGTTCCTGCCGTCACGGTAATAAACGGATAATCTCCACGGGAACTTGCAACGGTATTGAATTTATATTCCCAGCCCTGGAAACCCTGTTCGAAATCCCGTTCCAGATCTTTGATCGTTTCCTCTTCCGCACGCTCTTCCGGAATACCGAGCGCCAGATATTTTTCTTTATAGTGCTTGTAGGATTTCTCCGCATACGGTTTCAGGATCGTTTCCACACTTGGAATCGTAAATCCGCCGTACTGCTGTGATGCTGCGGAAAGCACGATATCTCCGATCACATCGAATGCCACATCCAGGCTTTTGGGTTCGTTGTACCAGATATTTCCCATCTCGAAGCCGCCGGTCAGAACGGTTGCCACATCAAACAGACAGCAGTTCATCGTGTCGCGTCTTGCCGACATATCATGCACATAGATATAGCCGTCGCGGCATGCCTGGATTTCTTCCGTAGTCATGAAGAATTTCTGATAAAGTTCCTTGTTCAGCTGATTGAAGATCAGGGAACGTTTCGTGGATACAAGCGCGGAATCCGTGTTGGAATTCTCCTTGTCCCCGATGTACATGATGGACTGGGATTTCTTATAGACATCATCCAGCATTCGTACAAAATCCTGCTTGTAATTGCGGTAATCACGGTAACTCTTTGCCACGATCGGCTTGATGTCTTCAAGAACGGATTCCACGATATTGTGCATGATCGGAATGGGCAGTTCTTCCACATTCAGTTCGTTGACCTTATCCACAACCCCCTGGCAGATCAGTTCCTTCTCATGCGGCGTAAACTCCGTCAGTGCCCGGTATGCGCTCTTTCCGACCGCATCGATCACTTTCTGTATGTTAAACGCCTCAAGCGTGCCATCCTTTTTGACCATTTTGACCGGCTGATCCGGCTGAAATCTTACCGAATAGTCTTCATTCATCACATTTGCTTCCATAACTGTTCTCCTCTGTAATCGATTTCAGATGCGCCAGATATGCATCCGCCACTTCCGATGGCGAAACGATCGTAAAATCACGTCCGAGCGCACACATCCATCCGAAAAACTGCGGACTCACAGCCACCCGTGTTCTGACAACACAGTGGTTAGGACCGTCCGCGCGTATCCCGATATCTTTTCCGAAACGATCGATCATGATCCCGATGCGGTTTATGGGACATCTGATCGAAACATCCTGTAATTTCCCGTCAAACATGCCAAACATCCGTCTGGAATAGGAAGCCGGATCGATCACGATCTCCGGGTTATGCGCATTTTCGTCAAGTACCGTGATGTTTTTCATTTTATCCACGCGAAAATGCTTACAGATCGAGGCTTCATCATCCCACGCGACCAGATAATAGTTCTCATCATCCCAGATCAGCGCCTTGGGACTCATCCTGTACAGCGCGCCGTCCCGCCTGACAACAAGACGTTTGCTCGCATTCCACTCCATATACTGAAAAGAGATCATCTTACCGTTCTGCAGGGCGGAATGGATCGCATCAATATGATACAGGACCTGTTCGTTCACGGTCTTGTTCCGGTTGGCAACATAAACCTGTCGGTTTAGCTGTGCGGCATCGTATTTCGTGGTCAGCGCGGAAAGCTTTCCGATCAGCGTACGGCTTCTCTTCTCCGAGATGAACTTGGAAGCAGATACCGCATCCACCAGCAGTTTCAGCTCTGCGAGTTCAAAATCACGATCCCCGATATAGTATTTCTGGTTCTTGCGTCCCCCGCATTTGACGATATCCAGCCCGTAAACGGAGAGTTCCTCAAGATCCGAATAAATACTCTTACGCTCCGCCTCGATCCCATACTGCATCAGCGCATCGATCATTTGCTGTGTAGACATCGGATGCCCTTCATCGGTCCGGTTTTCCAATATATCCTTCAACCGCAACAGTTTCAGTTTTTGGTTCGCCGACTTTGCCATACATTAAATATAGCATATTTTTGTTTTGAAACATACAAGATATTGATATTTTTTTCCGAATTCGCTAAACTGAAGACATGGCAAAGGCAGGCGTATATCCGGCACGGAAAAAAAACGGCGAACCCTACTATCGCAGTTCATTTACCTTTCGCGGCAGGCATATCAGCCTGGGAAGTTTTGGCAGGGAAGTTGCCGCACATGAGGCATACCGTGATGCTCTGCGGATCAGTAAGTCATCCGACAGCATTTCGGACTATAACGAACGTGCATATACGCTCTCCTTTGAAAAATTCGTCTCGATCATCAATTTCCGGGACAACGATGTTTATTTTTCCAACCCGATCTATCTGCGCAAACGCTATTTCGAGTATTATTTTTCCAAAACGGAGTATTACAAATTCGATATCGACGATCTCTTCTATTATGCGGAGCATAAGATCGTAAGACGCGGAAATCATCTGTTTGTTGCGGATTACGGCATGCAGGTCAATCTGCTGAACCGCTATGGGATCAAAAGCCATGCCGTGGCAGGACGTGATTACCGCTTCATCAATCAGGATGCAACCGATTTCCGCTATGAAAATATCGAGGTGATCAACCCTTATTACGGTGTCAGCCGGACAACAAAGAAGGGGAAAACCGTTTATAAGGCATCGATTCTGGTAAACGGTACCTGTGTGATCGGTTATTTCGATACGCCGGAGATTGCCGCCATCGCATACAACAAAGCGGCCGACCGGCTGATGAAAACGGGAAAGCGGCAATATCGTCAGAATTATGTGGAATCCCTCTCGGCCAAAGAATATGCCGACCTTTATGCCCGGATCCGGCTGCCGGTACGTTTTCAATAAGTTTTCATTGACATGAAAAAACCTCTGAAGGATTCTTCAGAGGTTTTATTTGTTGTTCATTATTTATAGAAGGAATGGTTTCCGTATCTGAACAGGAACTCGTAATCACCCCATCTGGTAGCGGCACTCTTCTGGAAATAAAGGGCACCCTCCGAATGATCTTCACCGCTCAGTGCACGGATCACTGCCTCCTTGGCCGTATCCGTGGGTTCCATGCTGTAGAAAGCACCTGTTTCAACCGGATCAAACTGTCCGGGCGATAGGATGACTTCCGAAACCGAATTCGGGAACTTATCCGATGCAACACGGTTCATGACTACGTTTGCAATCAGCATCTGGCCTTCCACGTCCTCGGAATTCGCTTCCGAAGTAACGATCCTGCAGAGCATCTCATAATCTTCCATGGATACGGGAAGTTCATGATTCTCATTCACGGTGATCACTTCCAGTGTACGGTCCGCATTGACATCTGTCTGATCCCCACCTTCGGAAAGCTTTGTGCTGATATTATATACTTCCGGATCTGCGGCTTCTTTTTCAGCCGCATTTACGTTATTGCTCTGTGCGAAAAAATCTGTATGAAAGGGCTCAAGGTAAAAACTGGCACTTAAGATAATTGCACCCACAAGTACGCCGATCACCCATAAATGGGTATCTTTTGACACGACTGAGAGGAAATCACGTGCCCGGCTGAACTTCGATTTCATATAATCTCCTTCCTCCCGGCAAATGTGCCCCCCAACATTTGACGAGATTATCGCATTAGAGATTATAGCATATAGAAAACTTTTTTCAAGCGTTTTTTACGAATTTAATAAAAAAATATTACCAAAATATTACGCTAGTGTTGTTCATAATTCACAAAAGAAAGATCCAGGTCGATCGGGGCGTTGATCCCTGATACATTTCCCGCGTTCTGGCAGCCCCACATCGTAAATACATAGGGGTAATCCGTGAAATACGGATAGCCGTCTTTCTTTTCTCCCGCATCCGTGACCCAGACATCATAGGCCGTCAGATCTTCCATGTTCAGTTTCGCGATCAGGTCCGCTTTTGCAGCGTGCAGCATGGGTTTCATGCCAAAGCTTCTCACCTGGTCACAAAATGCCTGCACGATCTTCGTCCGTTCCGCATTGGAAAGCTTAGCCATGCGGCCACCTGCCGACAGGTCCGGCAGGGAGATTACGACGGGATAAGCCGCACCGACGGATGTAGCGGACGCGATGGCATAATTAGCTTCCTCAACCGCTTCTTCCGCAGTGATCGCGGCAGAGTCCACATACACGCCCGTATAGATGCCCGCTTCCTTTGCCTGCGCAGCCAGTGTGCTGAATGAAGTATCCACTGCCACCGCACCGTTTTCACCATCCCGGCTGATCGATCTTAACATGACATGACCTATGCCTGCATCCTTCAGCGCCTGCATATCCACCGATCCGCTCGCATCATTGAGTGTCGCACCGGATACGGCTTTGGTGCGGTTATCATCATACGTGAGCAGACCTTTGTCGTTCTCTTTGACAAACGTTGCGGAATAAGTGGATTTGGGAATATCCAGGATTTCATACCAGGTCTTTTGTCCGTTTGCATCCGTGATCGCAACGTGAGTTCCGTCATTCGGATTGCCTTCCTCCCACTTGGTATCCGATGATGATTCACCCTCTTCTTCCCTGATGCGGTCGGGTCTCGGCCCCTGTTCGGTAAACACAGCGGGTTTCCCCTCGCTGTTATCCCGCTCGGCTTCTGCCGGCTCATCCGATGCATCGCCCTGAAACATATCCCAGAAATCAAAGTCCTTTGAAGTCCGGTTGCTCTTTCCGATCTCCAGTTCCTCTTCGTCTGTGGTGGTAAGCGATTCGTCCTGTTTGACGGTTTTCGTACTGTTGCGTGATTTGGTGTTCTGATAGAGAACAAGCAAAAATAAAAGAAAAACAAGGCTTGCCGCCAAAATGGCCGTAACCACTGTTTTTCTCACATTCTTGTCTTCCCCTGTCTCGTCATAAAATCCGGACATGATCGTCTCCCGCCTTTGACACAAAACATCTGATTATGCTAATATGCCATTTATGAAATGCCGGCTTCAAAAAGCGGCCCTGTGCCTTATCATTGCTGCCCTTTTCCTGTCTTTTTCAGGCTGTCTGAGACAGCCCGTTCCATATACAAGATCGGGCTTTTATCTGGATACCCTGGTAAACATCACGGTTTACGATACCGACAGCGATCATGCCGCCGGGATCCTGGATCAGGCCATGGAACGCTGCATGTATTATGACCGGCTTTTCAGTATTTCCGATCCGGAAAGCGATATCTATAAGCTGAATCATGCAAACAATGCCGCCGTCACCGTATCGGACGAAACCTATACCCTCCTGCAGCTTTCCATGCGTTATGCGGAAGAATCCGGCGGTCTTTTTGACATCACCGTGCAGCCGCTTTATGCGCTTTGGGATTTTCAGGCCCCGGAACATGAAACGCTTCCGGATGAGGCCGCGATCAAGTCTGCCTTAACCTGCGTTAATCAGGAAAATATCGAATTCCCGGATGACCATTCCGTACGTCTTAAAAACCATGCACAGATCAATCCCGGTGCGATCGCAAAAGGCTATATCGCCGATATGCTCAAAGAAGACCTGCTGCGTCAGGGTGTTTCCTCGGCACTGATCAATCTGGGCGGGAACATTCAAACGATCGGCAGCAAACCTGACGGATCCGATTATCAGATCGGTCTGCAAAAGCCGTTTGAGGATAACGGGGAAATGATCTCCCAAGTATCCGTTTCAGATAAATCCGTTGTAACAAGCGGTATCTATCAACGCTGCTTCACCTATGACGGAAAGATCTATCATCATATCCTGAATCCTGAGAACGGCTATCCTGCAGAAACCGACCTAAATGCCGCCGTGGTCATTGCTTCATCCTCCGTCGATGCGGATGCATACAGTACGATCTGCATGCTGCTCGGACACGATAAGGCTTGTGATTTTATCAAAAAGCATCCCGAGGTTTCCGCCGTACTGATCGATAAGAACAATCAGATTACTACAGTTCCGTAATACACTTTTTCGGACATTTCTCCATGCAGGCTTTGCATCCCGTGCAGAGTGTCTGGTCCACATGCGCCAGAAAATCCGTCACCGTGATCGCCCCTGCTTCACAGGTTTTTGCACATAATCCGCATCCGATACAGCCGGACTGGCATACTTTCATGACCGCAGGCCCTTTCTCATGCGATGAGCAGGCAACAGCAACCGTTGCATCATACGGCACGAATTCGATCAGGTGTTTCGGGCAGGCCTCGATACACTTTCCGCAGGCCTTGCACTGTTCTTTATCAACATTTGCGACACCGTCCAGAATACGGATCGCATCAAACTGACAGGCTTGGACACAACTGCCAAACCCGAGACATCCGGAAACGCATTTCTTTGCACCGCCTGACGGAACAAAAGCCATCATCGCACAATCCTGTGTCCCGTAGTATTCATATGATTTCTCTGTTTTATCACAAGTCCCTTTACATTTTACAAAAGCAACCTGTCTGATGGTCTCACCGGCCTCAACTCCCATGATCTTTGCCACCTTGGCGGCTACATTTGCACCACCGACCGGGCAGCCGTTAACCGGTGCCGTTCCTGCCGCTATGGCAGCAGCAAGTCCCGAGCAGCCGGGATATCCGCATCCGCCGCAGTTATTTCCGGGAAGTACGTCAAGAACGGCCTCTTCTCTCGGATCCGTTTCCACCCTGAAGTATTTGCCGAATATTCCAAGGAAAATCCCGATGAATAATCCGACACCGCCGACACAGGCGACTGCCGTGATAATACCAACTGTACTCATTCCAATCCTCCGATCATTCTTATTTGAGCCCCGCGAAACCGAAAAATGCGATCGCCATCAGACCTGCCGTGAGCAGGACATGCGGCATGCCGCGGAATGCTTTGGGAATGTCGTTATATTCCATACTTTCGCGAAGGCCGGCCATGATCGTGATCGAGATCAGAAATCCGAATGCCACCGCAAAACCGTTCACAATGCCTTCCAGGATCGTATAACCTTTCTGAACATTGGAAAGTGCCACACCGAGCACCGCGCAGTTCGTGGTGATGAGTGGCAGGTAAACACCCAATGCCTGATACAGGCCTTTCATGGTTTTCTTCAGAAACATTTCGACAAACTGCACCAGGGCAGCAATGACCAGGATAAACACGATCGTCTGTAAGTACGTGATCTGCAGCGGAACCAATACATACTGATAGATCACGCCGGCAACAGCCGATGCGAGCGTGATGACAAATACGACTGCGGAACCCATTCCGACTGCGGTTTTGACTTTTTTGGAAACACCGAGGAACGGACAGATTCCCAAAAACTGACTTAAGACTACGTTGCTGATAAAAGCGGATCCGATCGCGATCGCCAAAAGATTCGTCATTTATTTGTCCTCCTTTGCAATACGTCTTCCAAGACACCCGTGATTGGAGCATTCCGCACAAAGTTGATCGCAATTTCCGCCCTTTCCGGTGGGTCTCCCTTTCAGGAGGTTGATCTTATTCATGATCGCGATCAGAAAAGCAAGTACGAAAAATGCACCCGGTGCCAGGATAAAGATCGTGAGCGGCTCATAAGAAGCCGGCAGCACATGGTAACCGAATACCGCACCGGAACCCAGAAGTTCGCGGATCGAACCGATCAATGTCAGTGCGATCGTAAAACCGAGTCCCATACCCAATCCGTCAAAGACGGACAAAAATACATTATTCTTTGATGCATAAGCTTCCGCTCTTCCGAGAATGATACAGTTGACGACGATCAGCGGAATGTATAATCCGAGTGAATCATAGAGCGACGGAATATATGCCTCCAGCAGAAGTTCCACAACGGTTACAAAGCTTGCGATCACCACGATGAATGCAGGAATCCGCACGCCGTCCGGAATGATCTTTCTAAGCATCGAGATCAGCATATTCGACAGGATCAGGACAGCCATGGTCGTAAGCCCCATACCCAGACCGTTTATGGCCGATGTTGTGACCGCAAGTGTCGGGCACATCCCGAGGATCAGGACAAAGGTCGGATTTTCTTTTAATATACCGTTATATAAACGTTCCAATGCTTTACCCATCATCAGTCTCCTCTCATCATCTGTGCATAAAGCAGGCCGCCGTTAACCGCATCCGTAACAGCTCTCGTTGTTATGGTGGCGCCTGATAATGCATCGATCTCGTATTCATTTACTGCACCCGTTTTCGTGTAAGAAAACTGGGATACCTTTTTATTCTCAAACTGGCCCTTGAACTCCGGCGTATCCGATTTCATGCCAAGTCCGGCTGTTTCCGATAATTCCAGGAACTCGATCCCGTTTAATGTTCCGTCATTTCGAACACCCATGGCAAGGGTGATATCTCCGCCATAGCCTTCCGAATCCGTTACGGTCATGACATATCCCAGCAGATTACCTCCATCGTCGAGCGCTTCCACGGCTTCATCGATCCGTACCGCGGGAAGGCCCAGGGACTTCAGCATCTCCGTAGCATTTTCCACGGAAGAGACCTCTCCTTCCGCAAAGGAAGCAGCATCCGCAAAAACGGTACGATAGGCATTCTGCTTTGCCTTTTCCCTGGATATTCTGATCGGGTCCTTTGTGATCTCATATACATATCCCAGACATAATCCCGCAACTACGGTGATCACGGTTAGGATCAGTGTGTCTTTTATGATCTTCTTCATCGATTCTCTCCTCCTTTGCCAAAGCATTTCGGAACAGTGAATCTTTCAATGAGCGGAACGAGCAGATTGCTGATGATGATCGCATAGCTGACACCTTCCGCAGAACTGGAATAGACACGGAACAGTCCCGTGAGCAGTCCCAGGATAATACCGTATATGATCTTTCCGAACGGTGTGATCGGGCTGGTCGCATAATCCGTTGCCATAAAGAACGCACCAAGCATCAGACCACCGCCGGCAAGCTGTGCAGTAAGATAATATGCATCCCATCCGCCCTTTCCGAACAGGCCGACAAAGATCACAAACGTGATCAGATACGCAGCCGGAATCTTCATATCGATGACGTCAAAAAGGATCAGGAAGATCGCACCTGCCATGATCGCGATCACACTTGTCTCCCCGATACAGCCGGGGATCGTGCCGATCACCATATTCCAGGTATTCACATCCTCTCCCGCTTTCAGCATTGCAAGCGGTGTCGCTGTGGAAACGCCGTCATACGTAAACGCCGTCATTCTGGCCGCAAAACAGATCACCAGGAAGCATCTTGCGCCAAGCGCCGGATTCATGAAATTCTGTCCGATTCCGCCAAAAAGCATCTTGACGACAAGGATCGCAAACACACCGCCGATCACGGCGATCCACCAGGGAACGGAGGACGGCAGGTTTAACGCAAGCAGCAGCCCCGTCACGACAGCACTCAGATCGGAGACCGTCACGGGCAGTTTCATGATCTTTTCGTATACAAACTCAGTCAATACCGTGGTCGCCACACTCACGCCGACCAGAATGGCTGCCGGATAACCGAAATTATAAATACCGAAACCCGTTGCGGGAAGCAGGGCAATGATGACCAGAAGCATGATGCGGGAGGTCGATTCGTTGCTGCGGATATGCGGGGTTGCCGACACATTCATCATATCGCTCAATTTCTACACCATTATCCTTTCTACTATGATTTCTTCTTGCGATCAGCAAGAATGGTCCTTCTCATATATTTGATGCTCTGCACCAGCTGTCTCTTGGCCGGGCATGCATAGGAACAGCTACCGCATTCCACGCATTCCATGCCGTTGTATTTTTCAAACTGCTCTTTCGCAGCATGTTCCGCATAATCGGCAAGCTTGCTCGGCATCAGTCTGGACGGGCAGACCTCCAGGCATTTACCGCATTTGATGCAGGCGGACGGTTTCCATTTGGCCACTTCATCCTTCGTCATGCAAAGCAGTGCTGAACTGGTCTTGGTAACAGGCACGTTGATGTCATACAGCGCAAATCCCATCATGGGGCCGCCGGACACGATCTTTTCCGGCTGCACTTTCAGGCCGCCTGCCGCTTCGAGAAGCTGCGCATAATTCGTACCGATCGGAACGATAAAGTTCTTCGGGTCATTGACCGCATCTCCGGTTACGGTTACGATACGGTGCATGAGCGGCTTGCCCTCGATCACGGCCGAACAGACGGCACAGATCGTATCGACATTGTTGACCACACAGCCTGCATCAGCCGGCAACATGGATGAATTGATCGCACGTTTTGTTGTGGCATAGATCAGCTGACGTTCCGATCCTTGCGGGTATTTGGTTTTCAATACCTTTACACTGATCCTCGGCTCATCGATCACCAGTTCCTTCAGTCTCCGGATACAATCCGGCTTGTTATCTTCCACGGCCAGGATCCCTTTTGCATGATCAAACAAAAGCAGGATGATCTTAAGCCCCGCAACCAGCCGCTCCGGGTCTTCCAGCATCCGGCGATAGTCACTGGTCAGATACGGCTCGCATTCCGAGCAGTTCGCGATCACGTAGTTGATCTTATCCGGCTCCTTGGGGGAAAGCTTCACGTGTGTCGGAAACCCTGCCCCGCCCATGCCGACAATTCCTGCCTCACGGATCAGTGCACGGATATCGTCCTTGGTCATTTCTTCGATCGGTTTCACGCTCATACAGGGCGCTTCCTCAAATAAACCGTCATTGTCGATCACAATGGAATCCACTCTGTCACCGGTTGTGATCAGGCGTTTCTCGATTGATTTTACGGTTCCCGATACGGATGCATAGATCGGAACGGATACAAAACCGTTTGCTTCCGCGATCTTTTCTCCCTTTAAGACCCTTTGTCCGACGGTAACGACCGGGGTTGCCGGTGCACCGATATGCTGCGAGAGCGGATATACCATCTCTCCCGTCGGTGTGATTTGCACCATCGGCTTGTCTTTGGTCAGTTCTTTCCCTTCGTAGGGATGGATCCCGCCTTTAAATGTAAGTGTAGCCATCTCTTAACCTTTCTGAATGCATGATTCTATATTATAATATAAATGATTGTGTCTCACAAGGAGAACTCCATGCGTCATGAATGCCTTCAGGAACTGCATATGCACTATGTATCCCATGCAGAACACGTCTACCGTGATGTAAACGGCATCGAGGAAACCGAGCTGCTGATCACATACGAGAGCGCCGAAGAAGCTCCCGAAAAGATCATGCTGTTTAAGGATCCTTTTTGTCTGTTCTACCACGGATATACACTGAAGCTGCGTATTCCCGTTCTGCACACGGAAATGAAACGCTTCTTCGACAACTACAAGGATTATTATTATCTTCCGAAGGAAGATATGTGTGTATTAAAATCCGCCGCCGGATCCGTGGATCCCGCTTATCGCGAAAATGCAAAAAAAGAAACCTGCTATATCAGATATAGAGGTTTCTTTATTCCACGTTTATCCGTAAACAGCGAATGCTTTCGCAAAGATTATAAAAGCAGTCTTTGTTACCAGGTTTATTCACCTTCTCAGATCACGCCGGATGTATGTGACGAACTTGGTGCCTCTGTCGTATCATACCTGAACAATTAACTATTTGTTTTCTTCTGGTAGTAGAAAGAGTTCCGTCTCTCGTAACCATGTCCCTTATGGTTCATGATCTGTTCCGTACTTCCGATAAACAGGATTCCGTCCTCGACCAATGCAGCGTTGAACTTGTCATATACTTCAGCTTTGGACTCTTCCGTGAAGTAGATCAGCACATTTCTGCACACGATCATATTGCATTTATCGGGATACGGATCTTTGAGCAGGTTATGCTGCCTGAATTCGACGCGGTTCTTGATCTCATCCGAGATCTGATAAGAACTGCCGATCTTCTTAAAGTATTTCTCCTTCAGATCCTTCGGTACGGCGGCAATGCTCTTTTCCGCATAAAGACCGGTCTTGGCCTGTGCGATGACCTGTTTGTCAAGATCTGTTGCGATGATCTTGATCTGGTTCAGCGGCAAATGTCTGGATAATGCCATGACCAGCGAGTAAGGCTCATCACCGGTCGAACATGCCGCGCTCCAGACTTTCAGGTTTCTGCCAAACTTCGTGATCAGTTCCGGAATGAAAGTCTTATCCATCAGTTCCCACTGATCCGGGTTTCTGTAGAATTCGGATACGTTGATCGTCAGGTAATTGACGAACTCCTCAAACAGCTCCTTGTCGGAACGGATGGTGTTTACAAATGCTTCATATCCGTCAATGCGGTGTTTCCGGATCAATGTATCGATCCTGCGCTTCATCTGTGCTTCCTTATATGCAGACAGATCGATACCGGTCAGTCTGAGGATCGCACTTTTAAACCCTTCATAGTCATATGCCATGATCGATGCTATTCCTCCGAAGTTGCAGTTTCTTCCGTTTCCGTAACAGCTTCAGCGGTTTCCGGTTCTGCTGTTTCCGATTCTGCCTCTCCTGCTTCTTCAGCCTTTGCTTCTTCCGGCTTCGTCTCTTCCGGCAACGGCTCTAAGAGCGCCTTGACGCTTAAGCTGATCTTCTTATCGTCCATACTGAAGTCAACGATTTTGGCGGTAACTTCGTCTCCGACATGCAATACGTCACTGGGTTTTTCGATATGATCTCTGCTGATCTGCGAAACATGCAACAGGGCATCAATTCCGGCTTCCAGTTCCACAAAAGCACCAAAATCGGTCATGCGGGCAACTTTACCGGTAACAACGTTGCCGACTGCGAATTTCTCATCGGCACCGATCCAGGGATTTTCATCTTCGAACTTCATGGAAAGCGCGATCTTGCTGCCGCTGATATCCTTGATGAAAACCCGGACGTTTTGTCCGCTCTTGAATACTTTCTTCGGATTCTCCACTCTGCCCCAGGACATCTCGGAGATATGCAGCAGATCGTCCACCCCACCGATATCAACAAACACGCCGAAATCGGTCACGTTCTTAACAACGCCTTCCACAACATCACCGACAGCGATCTTCTCGAACAGTTCTTTCTGGATCTTTTCTTTCTCAGCCATCAGCAGCTGTTTTCTGTCACCGATGATCCTGCGCTTTCTGGGATTGAATTCCGTCAATACGAATTCGATCTCCTGTCCCATGTACTTGCTTAAGTCTTTCTCGTAAGTATCACTGACAAGACTTGCGGGAATGAATACTCTGGATTCATCAACCGTCACGTTCAGGCCGCCGTCTACAACCAGAGTTACCGGCGCCTTCAGAACCTCGTGATTATTAAATGCCTCTTCCAGACGCTTATTGCCCTTATCAGCGGCAATGCGCTTATAGGAAAGCAATACCTGACCTTCCCCGTCATTTACCTTGATGACTTTGGTCTCCATGGTGTCACCGACCTTGACACAGGTCGTCAGATCCACATTGGGGGTATTGGAATATTCGTTTCTGGTAACGATACCATCGGATTTGTAACCGATGTTTAAGATGATCTCATCAGGCTTCACATCGATGACGGTACCTTCAACTATCTCCCCATTGTGTATTGTTTTGAAAGATTCTTCAAGCATTTGTTCAAAAGTAAGTTCTGACATATTTTTGAACCTCCTCAATAATAGTATTTGGGGTGGAAGCCCCGGCGGTAATTCCTACACAAGAGATAGAATCGGGTGACCTCTTCAAGTCATCAAGTGTCTGTATGTATTGCGTGTCCTCACACTCACGCTTACATATCTCATATAATTTCTGTGTATTGGAACTGTGAATCCCTCCGATCACGATCATCGCATCTGCTTTTGATGCGATCTCCCGCGCCTCCTTTTGACGTTCAAAAGTGGCATTGCAGATAGTATTCACAACATTAACATGATAACCTTTTTTCTCCAAAATAGCAACCAATTCTTGAAATTTCTTTTGGTTGAAAGTCGTCTGTGAAACGATGCATAGGTCCCTGCCCGAAGGGTTTGTGAAAGCCTGCGCTTCCTCCTCCGTTTCGATCACGGCTGCCGGATTCAGGTCCGGACACCAGCCCTTGATCCCTTCGACCTCAGGATGCGTATCGGAACCGATGATGATCACCTGCTCTCCCTTCCCTGCGGCATCCATGACAACGTTATGGATCTTTTTGACGAACGGGCAGGTCGCATCCACATATTTCAGGCCTCTGTCCAGGATCAGATCCTGTATCCGCTTCGGGACACCGTGCGAACGGATGATCACGGTTCCTTCCTGCAACTGCTTGAGCTGTCCCTCGTTTTCGATTACCGAAACGCCCCTTTTTTTCAGATCCTCCACAACCTGTTCATTATGGATGATCGGACCGTATGTATAGATTTTTCCGCCTTTTTCGGCCTGTTCATATACCATCTCAACGGCGCGCTTTACACCGAAACAGAAGCCGGCGGATTTTGCAAGGATCACTTCAGCCATCAGACAACTCCAGAATTTTGGCGATCACTTCATCGATCGACAGATCCGATGTGTCGACCAATATCGCATCATCCGCCTGTCTTAAGGGGGATGCGGCGCGGTTCATATCCCGCTCGTCGCGTTCGATGATATCGGCTTCGATCTTTTTAAGATCGCAATCGACTCCTTTTTCCTTTAACTCATCATAACGCCGTTTTGCCCTGACTTTGGAACTGGCCGTTAAATAAATCTTCGTCTTCGCATCCGGTAGGACAACGGTCCCGATGTCCCTGCCGTCCATGATGACATCCTTTTCCCGTGCGATCTGCTGCTGTCTTTCTACCATGATCTCGCGCACTCTGGGAATGGTCGAACATGCGGAAGCCATGTTTCCGACTTCTTCCGTCCGGATCTGGCCGTTCACGTTCTCCCCGTTGAGCAGGACAACCTGTTCATTGTTTTCAAAGGCGATCGAAACATCTGCCCGCTCGCAGGCTGCGATCACGGCATCCTGATCGTTCACATCCACCTGTTGTCGCAGCAGGTAAAGGCCGAATGCACGATACATTGCGCCGGTATCCACATAGATCAGGCCCTTTTTCTTTGCGACCGCTTTTGCGATCGTGCTTTTGCCTGCCCCTGCAGGTCCGTCAATTGCGATATGCCGATTCATATGAATCCTCCTTCTATACGTTCTTTCCGGCAAGATATCCGGTACTCCACGCGATCTGCAGGTTGAATCCGCCTGTCAGCGCGTCCACGTCGATCATCTCTCCGGCGACATACAGTCCCCGGTATTGCTTTACCGCCATCGTCTTCGGATCGATGCTGCCTGTTTTCACGCCGCCTCTGGTAATGATCGCTTCCTGAAAGCCGCGGTTACCGATAACCGTAGCGCGAAAATCCTTAAGCACCCTGACGAGGTTCTTTCGCTCCTCTTTCGTAATGTCATGTACGGTTTTATCCGACGCGATCATACTTCTTGCGACGATCACGGGGATCAGTTTAGATGGCAGAAGATCCGATAACGCATTCCGAAACTGTTTATTCCTGTTTTCGGAAAAATCACGTAATATCCGCTCATCCAGCGTCTTTTCGTTCAGCGCCGGTTTCAGGTCGATACTGATGACGGGTTTGCGGCTGTAATCCTCTTTTGCAAGATAACAGCTGGCACTTAAGATCAGCGGACCGCTCATGCCGAAATGTGTAAAAAGCATCTCACCCTGTTCCTGATATTTCTTTTTCCCGTCGACGAAAACGGATAGCGCAACATTTTTGAGCGTCAGTCCCTGCAGGGATAAGATATCTTCTTCCGCTGTACAAAGCGGCACCAGCGAAGGGGCGGCATCCGTCATTTCAACCCGCAGGTCCTCCAAAAGCTTCCAGGTATCTCCGTCGGCCCCGCAGGAGGGGTATGATTTTCCACCGGTCGAGAGGATCACTGCGTCTGCGGTATAACTCCCGTGATCCGTTTTTACCCCGGTAACCCTGGCTCCTTCTTTAAGCAGCCCGGTAACCTTCGTACGCAAATGTACGGTCACGCCAAGCTGTTCCATATAAGTTGTCAATGTTTTGATCACATCGGAAGAATGGTCTGACAAGGGAAAGACACGATTCCCTCTTTCGATCTTATATTTCAGTCCATGGCGTTCAAAGAACTCCATAACGGAAAAATTATCAAAACCGTGAAATGCACTGTAGAGAAATTTCGGATTGGAAATGACGTTTTCAAATAATGTATCCTTTTCGCATGCATTCGTGAAATTGCACCTACCCTTACCGGTAATGAAAAGTTTCTTTCCAAGCTTCTCATTCTTTTCCAGGACGGTGACAACATGGCCTTCCTCTGCTGCGGCAATGGCGGCCATCATTCCGGCGGCTCCTCCGCCGACTACAAGGACCTTCATATTACTCTCTGCTGAATTTCGTTACAGCCTCCTCCAGCATCGGGATCACTTCTTCTCTGGAAAGATCAAATTCACCGTTTGTTGCCATGCAGGCCATCCCGTGCATGAACACAAAGATCTTCATGAAAATGTCTCCGGCATGGTTCATGTTCAGATTCGGGATCTTCTTGATCTCCTGAATGACAAAAGCATGTTCCTTACCGTTGATCAGGTCATACATCGTATTGTCGTCATTGTGCGGGGATAAGAACAGGAGGCGGAAAAGATTCAGCTCCTCTTTGGCAAACTGGATATAGCACAGGCCAAGATCAACAAACGGGATCACATTCCCTTTTTCAAAACGGAGGCAGTAATCTTCATAGTAGGCTTTTGCTTTATCAAACAGATCCGTATAGAGTTCTTCCATGTTACGGTATACGCGAAAGATCGGCTGGGTAGAGCATCCGATGTAGGAAGCGAGCTTTCTGGCCGTGACCATAGCGATCCCCTGTTCCCGCAGTAAATTGAATGCACCGTCCAGTATGATCTGTTTCGTGATCTGTTCTTTTCTAGCCATGATTACCCTCCGCTAAACTTAAATAAAACCGGGCAGCCATTTGGGCTGCCCGTTTATTGTAACACACGTTATGATATTATGCACTTACTTTTTTATCAAACCGGATAAGTTTTATCTTCCTTGTTTGCTTTTGTAAGATCAACCTTGCTCTGCTGTGCCTCACGGTACTTGAAGAAGTCGGTTGCAACCTGCGGGAATAATGCATAGGAAAGCACATCCTCGTCCTGCTGCTTCCATTCTGCCATTTCCGATTCCAGCTTGTCGAGCTCGTTCGTGAGACCGGCTGCATCTGCAGAACGCTCCGTGAAACGCTGCTCGCCCGGAATGACCTTGTCGATGACTTCCTGGCTCATCGGCTTGATCGTCTGGCCGTATTTGCCGCGGAGCATATCCTTGGTTTCCTTGGTTGCCATCTTGTATCTTTCTCCGTAGAGCACGTTGAATACGGCCTGAGTGCCGACGATCTGTGAAGAAGGCGTAACCAGAGGAGGTTCACCCAGGTCTTTACGCACTCTCGGGATCTCCTTGAGTACTTCTTCGTACTTGTCTTCCGCATTCTGCTCTTTCAACTGGCTGATCATGTTCGAAAGCATGCCGCCCGGTACCTGGTAAAGCAGGGTCTTGATGTTAACACCAAGCGACTTCGTACTCATCAGGCCGCTTTGTAAGCATTCTTCTCTGTAAGGTCTGAAGTAGTCTGCGATCTCTGCAAGCAGATTCTGATCAAATCCCGTATCGTACGGAGTTCCTTTGAACGTTTCCACCATAACTTCCGTAGCCGGCTGTGATGTACCCAGTGCGAACGGGGAGATCGCGCAGTCGATCACATCCACGCCTGCTTCCACTGCCTTTAAGTATGTCATGCTGGCAACACCGGAAGTATAGTGCGTATGCAGCTGGATCGGCAGCTTGGTCTGTGACTTCATGGCCGTGATCAGCTCCGTAGCACGGTAGGGAACCAGAAGGCCTGCCATATCCTTGATACAGATGGAATCGGCACCCATTTCCTCGATCTTTCTGGCTGTTTCTGCCCAATAATCCAATGTATAGGCATCTCCGAGCGTATAGGACAATGCGATCTGTGCGTGGCCCTTTCCGCTTCTCTCTTTTTCCTTGTTGGTCGCATCAACTGCAGCCTTTAAGTTACGAAGGTCATTTAAGCAGTCAAAGATACGGATAATATCGATACCGTTTGCAATGGACTTCTGAACGAAGTATTCCACAACGTCATCCGCATAAGGACGATAGCCGAGGATATTCTGTCCTCTGAACAGCATCTGTAATTTCGTATTCTTAACGCCGTCCCTGATCTTTCTTAAGCGATCCCAGGGATCTTCTTTCAGGAAACGAAGGGATGCATCGAAAGTCGCACCGCCCCAGCACTCCAGTGAATGATAGCCGACAGCATCCAGTTTGCCAAGGATCGGAAGCATGATCTCGGTAGGCATTCTGGTTGCAATCAGGGACTGGTGCGCATCACGCAGGATGGTTTCAGTGATCTTGATTGGTTTCTTCTCTATTTCTGACATGATTTTCTCCTTTTCTGTTGATATTTAGAACACACCGAAGATGGCCATAAAGGTTCCCGCAGCTACTGCGGTACCGATAACACCTGCCACATTCGGACCCATCGCATGCATCAGAAGGAAGTTACTCGGGTCTGCTTCCGCGCCAACCTTTTGCGATACACGTGCCGCCATCGGAACGGCCGATACACCGGCGGAACCGATCAGCGGATTAACTTTGCCCTTCGTTGCGAGGCACATCAGTTTACCGAACAGGACACCTGCCGCCGTACCGAATGCAAATGCGATAAGACCTAAAACAACGATCTTTAATGTATCCAGATTTAAGAACGCCTCTGCACTGGTGGTCGCACCTACCGATGTACCCAGTAAGATGACAACGATATACATCAACGCATTGCTGGCTGTTTCCGTTAACTGTCTTACAACGCCGGATTCCTTGAACAGGTTACCGAGCATCAGCATACCGACAAGCGGAGCCGTTGTCGGCAGGATCAGGCAGACAACGATCGTAATGATGATCGGGAACAGGATCTTCTCCAGTTTGCTGACCGGACGAAGCTGCTCCATTTTGATCTTGCGCTCCTTCTCCGTTGTCAGCAGTTTCATGATCGGCGGCTGAATGATCGGAACAAGGGACATGTAAGAGTAGGCCGCAACGGCGATCGGGCCGAGCAGGGTCGTCTGTCCGAGTTTCCCCGCAAGGAAAATGGAAGTCGGGCCGTCTGCACCACCGATAATGGAAATCGCTGCAGCAGCTTTATCGTTAAAGCCCATGGCGATCGCACCGAAATATGCGGCATAAATACCAAACTGCGCTGCCGCGCCGAGTAAAAAGCTCTTCGGATTGGCGATCAGGGGACCGAAATCCGTCATCGCGCCGACTCCCATAAAGATCAGGGAAGGCAGGATCGCCCATTCATCCAGAACATAGAAATAATATAACAGGCCGCCCGCTCCGGTTGCAGACTCTTCTATGGACATAATGATATCCGGATAGATGTTCACGAGCAGCATACCGAATGCGATCGGTGTTAACAGCAAGGGCTCGAATCCCTTGCGGATTGCTAAATATAGGAAAACACACGCAACGGCAATCATTACAAAGTTACCACCGGTAAGTCCGAAGAATGCCGTCTGATGTAACAAATTTCCTACAGTATTTGCTACATATGACATTTTATGACCTCCGTAATCAGTTTAATGTTGCCAGAACCGTACCTGCATCCACACTGTCGCCGACAGCAACATCAACGCTTGCTACCGTGCCGTCCTGCGGAGCTACCATCGGGATTTCCATCTTCATTGCTTCCAGGATGATAACGGTATCACCCTTCTTAACGGATGCGCCGACATTTGCTTCGATCTTGAATACTTTTCCTGCAGCGCCTGCTTCAATCTTCACGCTTCCTGCGCCGGCACTTGCAGCTTTCTTTGCGGGAGCGGGCGCCGGAGCTGCCTTTGCCTGGCTTGCTGCTGCGGGAGCCACTGCACCTGCACCTTCTTCTACTGTTACATCATACACGTTACCGTTTACGGAAATGGTATAGTTTTTCATTTGATAGTCCTCCTGTATTTATCTTCTTCTCTTGATACTTCTGACAACAAAGCTGTCTGTACTTACCGGCATTCCCTGTGCACTTTCATAAGCACAGATCGCTGCACTGATTACCGCAACCAATTCCAGATCATCCGTTCCGGACATTTCCTCTTTCTCGATGATCTGTGCGATCGGCTGATCGATCGATGAAATCTCTTTGCTCTTCTTCTCTTTCATCCGTGCTTCGATCTTCGGGAAGATTCCGAAGCAGCTGATGATCAGACATAACAGGATCAGGATCGCAAAAACGGTACCCATACCGATCAGTGTATTCAGTCCGGCATTTTCCATCTTTTCGCCGAACGTAAGTGTCACGTTTGTTGCGCTGGACGTGATCGTCTTATAATAATTGTCCCGAAATACAAATTCAACTTCTGCCTCTCTTGGAGCATTCAGACTGTTGACCTTATCACCCCGAACAGTGACGGTAACAACGATGGAAGTACCCTTGGAGTCATATTCCGCTCTGGTTCCCACTACTTCCTTCAGATTACCCAGCTGTTCCGAAGCTCTGATCCACGACTCAATGCCCTTCAGCATGGCGTTTCCGTCTACGTAAACACCCATGCCTTCAAATTGCAGCTCGTATTCTTCTGGTGACAGGCCGAGCAGATAATCGGCAAACTGCTCATCCGTTGACTGTGCAAAAATCTGCGTCACCATGGAATATGCAGTGCTCTCAAGTGCCTGTGCGACCTCCGGATCCACAGGTTTGCTCTCGGCAAGAATACTGCAACCGTTCAGTGCAAAAAGGCAGGCTGTAATACACAAAAGCAGTTTGATTTTTTTCATATTACTTTAACCAATCCTTTCTATACGGTTCCGTGTTTCTTGGCGGGAATTTCCTCTCTCTTGGTAAACAGCATTTCGAATGCGCCGATCACGTATTTGCGTGTATCCACGGCAGAAATGACCGTATCCACATATCCTCTGCGTGCGGCAGACAGGATGGAATTCTGCAGTTCATCATATTCCGCAGCTTTCTCTCTCTGAACAGCTTCACCTTCCGACTCATACATCACTTTTGCAGCCAGCTTGGCATCCATCATACCGACGGAAGCATCCTCCCATGCAAAAGTCATATCCGCCCCGAGCGACTTGGAGTTCATGACATTGACTGCGTTGCCGAACGCCTGGCCGGTGATCACGTTGACTTTGGGAACCGTCGCGCCTGCAAAAGCATATGCAAGCTTTGCAGCTGCCTTAGCCATCTTCTTCTCCGCATCCACGGTAGTCTCAAATCCCTTCACGCTTGTCAGCGAAAGGATCGGGATCTCAAATGCGTCACAGAAATTCACAAAATCAGCAGCCTTAACACAGCCGTAAGGGCTTAAGACATCTGTGCGGTTCGCTACGGCTCCGACCGTAACACCGTTTAACTTCATCAGGCCGCATGTGATATCCTTCGCATAGTTTTCCTGTACTTCCACGTAGCATTTGTTATCGGCGATCTCTTTTAACATTGCAACCGCGTCATCAGACTGCACGCATACACGGTTCAGATCATCCTCACATTCAACAAATGTATCGTTGGCCTCGTTGTTATCGGGAAGCATCGTCACAAGACTTCTGACCTTGTCATAAAGATCTGCTTCTTCGGCAACAAAATCAACCGTACCGCATTCTTCACTCTGGAATTTTGCGGATGCGGTATCATTCTTGGATTCATAATTGCCATCCAGGGTATTCGGGGAATTCACGAACAGTTTCGCATCCTCCGTCATGAACGTGAAATCCGTCAGCGTCGGGATCAGTGCCAGACCGCCGCCGCAATTGCCGAACAGAACGGATATCTGCGGGATCACTCCGCTTGCAAGCGCCTGCTTGCGATAGATCTCACCGAATGCAAACAATGCATCCGTTCCCTCCTGTAAGCGCAGACCTGCGCAATCGATCAGACCGATCACGGGTGCACCGACCTTGAGGGCAAAATCATACAGCGCACAGATTTTTTTTGCATGCATTTCACCGACGGAACCGCCGAGAACCGCAGCATCCTGGCTGTATACATATACCAGTTTGTCATCGATCAGACCGTAACCCGTTACAACACCGTCCGCCGGAGTATTCTTCGGTTCCAGATTAAAATCGGTCGCTCTCGCAGTCACCTGGCCGCCGATTTCAACAAAACTGTTTTCATCAAGCAAAGAATTGATTCTTTCACTTGCTTTTGAATTGGTACTCATTTTGCGTTACGCCTCCCTTTATTATTTTTTCACAATTATTGTGATTATAACACAACCGCATTTTAATTGGTAGAGATTTTGCAAAAAAAATACTGTCCGTGGCTGTAATTTGCTCACGGACAGTACATTTCTCTCAAGTTGTGACGATCAGACTTTCAGATTCAGTTGCACTTCCTTGGCTGCTTCCTCTTTGAATTCCTCCAGCCGGTCCGGTGAAACATCCGGCAATTCATCCAGGGATTTTACGCCAAAGGATCTGAGGAACTGTTCCGTTGTCCCAAACAGGATCGGCTTGCCGGGTGCATCCAGTCTCCCCAACTCCTGGATCAGGTTCAGTTCCAACAGCTTATTCACGGCATGGTCGCAGGATACGCCTCTGATCTGTTCGATCTCCAGCCTGGTTACCGGCTGTTTGTAGGCAATGATGGATAAGGTCTCCAAAGTCACATCCGTCAGTGCATAGTTTTTGGGGGCTTTGGCAATCTTCACGATATATTCAAACATCTCGCTCTTGGAACACATCTGTACGTGGTCCTCAAGGAACGTCAGCGTGATCCCTCTGTTTGCATCCGCATCCCAGGCATTTTGCATGTCTTTTAAGATCTTCAGCGTTTCATTCTTATCCCGCCCGATCACGGCTGCAAGCTTATCAATGGCTACGGAGTCACCCATGGAAAACAGGATCGCCTCCAGAACGCCCTCCGGATTGTCGACCGGCTCCAAAACTGCTTCTGCCACCTCGGTTTCAGCCGTTTCTTCCGCCTGTGCGTTTGCCTGGTTCTGTTCGATTTTTTCCGTAATATCTACAACATTATTCATGCTATGCCACCTTGGATGTGATCATGATGTCATCAAACAGGTCTTCCTGCGCGATCATGATCTTTCCGATCTTGATCATTTCCAAAATGATCAGGAACGTAACGACCACATCCATTTTGGACTTCTGGTTTTCCAGAAGATCCCGGAAACTAAAAGCCTTGTGGAAGCGGATATAGTTTTCAATGTATTCCGTCTTCTCTTCCAGGTTCACTTCATCTTTTTCGATCTTGCCGAACTGCGATCTGACGGGATCCACCTTATCGACCTGCCGTTTCATGATCGATTTGAAGATATGGTTGAGCTTTGACAGATCCATGTCACCGACCAGTTTCTCGTAATCGATCGGTTCCTTGTAGTCTGCGATCTCATCCGGCAGCGTCGCGCCCTTGAACCAGGTACGGCATGCATCGATCTGCATATCCTTGAGTTCGAAGGACATATATTTGTACATTTTGTACTCGATCAGTTTTTCAACCAGTTCCGCTCTCGGATCCTCTTCCTCACCTTCCTCGTTCACTTCAACGGGCAGGAGCATCTTGCTCTTGATGGATAGAAGGGTCGCGGCCATGACCAGAAACTCACTGGCAATGTTCAGATCCTCCTCGCGCATCATCTGAATGTATTCCAGGTACTGCTCCGTGATCATGGAGATCGGGATATCGTAAATATCCACTTTATTCTTTTCGATCAGATGCAGCAGCAGATCCAGGGGACCTTCAAACACCTGCAGTTTCACATTGAGACTCATGTGTGTTCTCCTTTGATGGTCAGGCATACGATTTCAGCCTTATTATTGATGCGGACCGGAATGGTATGGGAACCGATCCCGCGGCTTACCAGCATGGTTGTCTTTCCCGATGTAAACAGACCGGAATCATATTTCGGAAACAGCTTGATCCCGGGAGAGATCACACCGCCAAGATAAGGAAGACGGATGATCCCGCCGTGAATATGGCCGGACAGGATCAGATCGCATCCCCACGCGGCATATTCCTTAAAGTGCTCCGGGTTATGCGCCAAAAGGATCGAATACTTCTCCCTGTCAACATCCCCCAAAAGATCGTGCATCAGCCCGCTTTTCAAATGCTTTGTCGCGATCTTCCGGTAATACTCGTAAGGCAGGTTTAATCCGTAGATCATCACTTCCGGATCGGCCGAAATAAGATGTTCATTATCCAAAAGTCTGACGCCCATCTCATCCAAAGCTTTTTTCAGACGTTCGAAAGCTTCCGGATGCTTTTCGCGGTCCTCGTTAAACGCCTGCTCGTGATTCCCCATTCCGTAATAAACCGGATAATCCGACGAAAGCTTCCGGATAAAAGAAAGCGTTTTGCGATAATCCAGATTGGTATCCCAGGCGGAAGTAACCATATCTCCCGCAAAACAGATCAGGTCCGGGTCAAAATCACGTATGGCCGAAACGAGTGCTTCGTTTTCATTCCCGTAATCCTTGTTGTGCAGATCACTGAGCATGACGATCTTCAGATCATGGGACAGCTTATCCGTACTGACGGAATAATAGACACTGCAAAAGCCACGGCTCTCTCTGATCACAAAAATAACCAGAGCCGTGATCAGGAGCAATATCAGGCTGATGATCAAATAAACCATACAAGATATTGTATTATGCCCCCGTGATTTTGTCAAGAAAGGGACTAAATGTTGTATCTGTCACATTTCCCGTATTTGCATAAAAAAACAAGGAAGCACGGAATGTGCTTCCTTGTCAGAAGTCAATTTACGATTAATTATTTGATCGTAACTTTCTCAAGATATGCAAGACCTGCCTTTAAGCCTGCAGCTGCCTTTGCATCTCTGTCTGCTGCTGCTGTTTCCAGCGTAGCCTTTGCTGCATCCAGATAGGACTGGCCGGACTTTAAGCCTGCTGCTGCCTTTGCATCTCTGTCTGCTGCTGCGGTTCCGAGTGTAGCCTTTGCTGCATCCAGATATGCCTGTGCGCTTGCAAGACCTGCTGCACCGTTGTCAGCCTTTGCATTCTGCAGTGTAGCCAGTGCTGCGTCCAGGTTAGCCTGTGCGCTTGCAAGACCTGCTGCTGCCTTTGCGTCTCTGTCTGCTGCTGCGGTTCCAAGTGTAGCCTTTGCTGCGTCCAGATATGCCTGTGCGCTTGCAAGACCTGCTGCACCGTTATCAGCCTTTGCGTTCTGCAGTGTAGCCAGTGCTGCATCCAGATATGCCTGTGCGCTTGCAAGACCTGCTGCTGCCTTTGCATCTCTGTCAGCTGCTGCAGTGCTCATGGTAGCCTTTGCTGCGTCCAGATATGCCTGGCCGCTTGCAAGACCTGCCGCACCGTTATCAACCTTTGCATTCTGCATTGTAGCCTGTGCTGCATCCAGATATGCCTGTGCGGACTTTAAGCCTGCTGCTGCCTTTGCATCTCTGTCTTTTGCTGCAGTTTCCATCGTAGCCTTTGCTGCATCCAGGTAAGCCTGACCGGACTTTAAGCCTGCTGCTGCCTTTGCGTCTCTGTCTGCTGCTGCTTTTTCCATCGTAGCCTTTGCTTCTGTGAGCGCATCTGCCTTAACGGGAGCTGCAAATACAAGACCTGCCATAGTAAGAGCAGTAAGACCTGCAAGAATTTTAGCTGTTCTTTTCATGATAAAACTCCTTTCATAATAATGATAATATAACCATTATTAAAAATTAATTATATTTGCGTTTTCTTGCCGCTTCGGATTTCTTTTTCCGCTTCACGCTGGGTTTCTCGTAATGTTCTCTCTTACGGATCTCCTGCTGAATGCCGGCCTTCGCGCAATTTCTCTTAAAACGGCGCAATGCGCTGTCTAAAGATTCGCCTTCTTTTACCGTTACACTTGACATCGTTTACCTGCCCTCCCCTCCGTCCTACTTATTTTACCGGGATGTAGGGTATTTGTGTCTTGCGACACAAACAGTATTATAGCATAAAATCATGCTTCGTCAACAAGAAAGTTCAGAGCATTTCGCCAAGAACCGTCTTCGCTTGTGCAAGGCATTCTTCCACTCCGGCAGGATTCTTTCCACCGGCCTGTGCCATGTTCGGTCTGCCGCCTCCGCCGCCGCCGATCAGGCCCGCGATCCCCTTGATCAGGTTTCCTGCATGTGCACCCTTGCTTTGGGCCGAGTCCGTTGCCGTCGCGATCAGGTTAACCTTATCCCCCTGCACGGATGCGATCACGACCACACCGTCCGATAGCTTTTCTCTTAACTGATCGCCGAGATCCCTTAAGCCGTTCATATCCAGATTGTCCACACGTGTGGCGAGCAGTTTCACACCTTTTACGTCAACAACCTGTTCCATCACATCACCGACCGCTTCCTTGGCCGCACGTGCTTTTACGGATTCCAGCTCACTGTTCAGCGCCTTGATCTCCGCCTGCATGTGTGTGATCTTTTCAACCAGTGTTGCCGGGGTTGCCTTGGCAGCATGTGCCGCTTCCGCCAGATTCCGTTCCACTTCTTTATAATATGAAAAGACGCCGTCGCCGGTCAGGGCTTCGATACGTCTGACGCCGGAAGCCACCCCGTTCTCGGAAAGGATCTTAAAGGCCATGATGCTGCCTGTTTCGGAAACATGCGTGCCGCCGCAGAGTTCTACGGAGAATGCGTCCGCATAGGCCTTTTCCATATCCGGAGCGTCGGATCTGCCCATGGACACAACCCGGACCTTTTCTCCGTACTTTTCTCCGAACAGCGCCATTGCGCCCGTTTTCTTTGCCTCGTCGATCGGCATCTCTTCCGTGCATACGGGAAGGTTTGCGGATATCTGGGCATTCACGATCCGCTCCACCTCATCCAGCTGTTCCGTACTCATGGCTTCAAAATGGGAAAAGTCAAATCTTAACCGGTTTGCGTTTACCAGCGAGCCCTTTTGTTCGACATGATTGCCGAGTACCGTCTTCAGTGCCTTCTGCAGAAGGTGCGTCGCCGAATGATTTTTACAGGTATTGAGGCGGTTTTGTTCATCTACGGATGCTTTGGCCGCATCACGGATCCGTATCATACCCGCCGTCACCGTGCCGACATGGCCGATCATGGTGCCTGCCAGATGAATGGTTTCCTCCACGCGGAATGTACCCTCATCCGTTGTAATGAGACCACTGTCTCCTTCCTGGCCGCCCATGGTCGCATAGAACGGTGTTACGTCAAGCACGATCGTGCCGTGCTGCCCGTCCGTTAAGCACTCCGTTACTTCCGTATCCGTAGTCAGCGCAATAACCTTTGCATCGGCAGACATTTTTTTGTAGCCGACAAATTCTGTTGCAAGGGTCAGATCCAGGTCGTCATAAACGTTCCGTTCCCTTCCTGCCATGTGTTCGGCACCCTTATAGGTTCCGCTGCTCTGTTCCTTCGCAGCCTTCTTGGCCTCTTCAAAGCCTTTTTCATCATAGGAAAGGCCTTTTTCGTTCAGGATCTCGATCGTCAGATCGATCGGGAAACCGTAGGTATCATAAAGCCGGAACGCGTCGGCACCGGAGAGCACCTTTTCACCCTTTTCTTCCATTTCCGCCTCGAGCTTTGCAAGAATGGAAAGCCCCTGGTCGATCGTCTTGTTAAACTGTGCTTCTTCTTTGGCGATGACGTTGAAAATGAAATCCTTCTTTTCTTCCAGTTCGGGATATCCGTCCTTTGATCCCTCGATCACGGTCGCTGCCAGATCGGTTAAGAACGTGCCCTCAATCCCTAATATCCTTCCGTGACGGCAGGCGCGTCGAAGCAGTCTTCTGAGCACATAGCCTCTTCCGCCGTTTTCCGGCATGATCCCGTCGCTGACCATAAACGTTACGGAACGGATATGATCCGTTACGACACGCATGGAAACGTCCGCAGCCGCATCCTCGCCATACTGCTTGCCGGCCAGACGGCAGACATGGTCGCGCAACGCCTTCATCGTATCGATATCGAACATTGAATCCACATCCTGTACCGCACAGGCCAGACGTTCCAGGCCCATACCCGTATCGATGTTTTTCTGTTTCAGTTCCGAATAATTGCCTTTTCCGTCATTGTAGAACTGTGAAAAGACGTCATTCCAGATTTCCATATAGCGGTCACAGTCACAGCCGACCTTGCAATCCGGTTTGCCGCACCCGTATTTTTCACCGCGGTCATAATATACTTCGGAACAGGGCCCGCAGGCACCTTCTCCATGCTCCCAGAAGTTGTCTTCCTTTCCGAAACGTGAGATGCGCTCCGCCGGAATACCGATCTTCTTGTTCCAGATCTCAAATGCCTCATCATCCTCTTCGTATACGGAGGGATACAATCTGTCGGGATCCAGACCGACTTCTTTTGTTAAGAATTCCCACGTGAACGCGATGGCTTCTTCCTTAAAGTAATCCCCGAATGAGAAATTACCGAGCATTTCAAAGAACGTGCCGTGTCTGGCCGTCTTACCGACATTGTCGATATCGCCCGTACGGATACATTTCTGGCAGGTTGTCACACGCCGTCTCGGCGGGATCTCCGCCCCCGTAAAATAGGGCTTTAAGGGCGCCATTCCCGAGTTGATCAGCAGGAGTGATGCGTCATTATGCGGGACCAGGGAAAAACTGTTCATTCTCAGATGACCGTTTTTCTCAAAATAGTCCAAAAACATTTTTCGAAGTTCGTTAACACCGTATTTCTGCAAAACCATATTCCTCCGTGTTCTTTATCTGTATCAGCGGACCGTTATAGAATGTCCACGCCGTACTTTGCCGCATATTCAAGCACATCATCCGGCCAGATGGAACTCTGTACTTCGCCGATATGTGCTCTTCTTAAGAAAAACATGCAGATCCTGGACTGGCCGATACCGCCGCCGATCGTGTAAGGCAGTTCTTTGTTCAGGATTGCCTTTTGGAACGGTAATTTGGCTCTTTCCGTGCAACCTGCCTTTTTCAGCTGTTTTTTCAGGGAACTTTCATCCACGCGGATTCCCATGCTTGATAATTCCAGGCCGATATCCAGAAGGGGATAGTACACGATAATGTCCCCGTTCAATTCCCAGTCATCATAGTCCGGCGCCCTGCCGTCATGCCGCTCCCCGGAGGCAAGCGTCTTTCCGATCTGCATCAGGAATACGGCACCGTATTCTTTGGCAACTTCCCGTTCTCTCTCTTTGGGCGTCAGCTTCGGGTAACGGTCCTCCAGCTCCTGCGTTGTCACAAACGTGATCTCCTCGGGAAGGATCTTTTTGATCTGGGGATATCTGGAATTCACAAAGACTTCCGTATTCTTCAGCGCTTCGTAGACCTTTTTGACAACCGCCTTTAATGTCTTGACATTGCGCTCCTTTTTTTCGATGATCTTTTCCCAGTCCCACTGGTCCACATAGATGGAATGCAGATTATCCGTATCTTCATCCCTGCGGATCGCGCTCATATCCGTATACAGGCCTTCGCCGGGTTCGAATCCGTACTTGGCAAGTGCGAGTCTTTTCCACTTTGCCAGAGAATGGACGATCTCCGCCACTGCTTCATTCTGTTCCCTGATCCCGAATGATACGGGACGTTCCACGCCGTTTAAGTTATCATTTAATCCCGTTTCCGGTTTTACGAAAAGCGGTGCGGATACGCGGGTCAGATTCAGTTCCTTGGCGAGCGCACGTTCAAAATAATCCTTGACGTCCTTGATCGCAATTTCCGTATCTTTGATGCTCATCGGGCTCTTATAGCCCTTCGGAATGATGATGCTTCCCTTTTTCATCTTTTGATCTCCCTCTATATTTTATCCGGATATTTGCGCATATGCAGCGGTACAAATTTATACATGATCCGTTTCAGTTCATCCAGCTTTACGGGTTTGGACAGATAGTCGTTCATGCCGCAGGACAGTAGCGTTTCCTTGGTCCCGCTTAAGACATCCGCCGTCAGTGCCACAATCGGCAGTTCTTTTTCGGAACATCCCGGCAATTTGCGGATTTCCATCGTCGCTTCTCTTCCGTCGACCTCCGGCATCATGTAGTCCATGAAAATGAGATCATACTTTTCATGATCCTTTACCATTTCCACGGCCTGCTTGCCGCCGCTTGCCACATCCGCTTCAATGTCATATTGCTTTAAAAGCTCCGTGATCACTTTCAGGTTTACACGGTTATCGTCAACGGCAAGAACACGGAACGCAGGTGCATTGAACCTGGACAGTTCCTCTGCTTCGATCCGTTTTTCTTCCTTTTCTTCTGCTTTGATGGTCGGGTTCAGATCGACCTCCTGCGTGACAAATGCAGCAAAAGTGGATCCTTTTCCGTATTCGCTGCTGACGGTGATCCTGCCATCCATCAGTTCCGCCAGTTGCCTTGCAATGGCAAGCCCCAGTCCGGTACCTTCCTTGCTGCGATTTTTCCGTACATCCACCTGCGTGAATTCGTCAAACAGTTTTTTCAGGTCTTCTTCCTTGATCCCGACACCGGAATCCGCAACGATAAAGATCAGTTCCGCATGGGAATCATCCAGCGGACGAATGCCGGCTTTCAGATCCACAAATCCTTCATCCGTATACTTCACCGCATTATTCAGCAGATTCAGAACGATCTGTCTGACACGTCCCTCATCACCGATCATGCGTTTCGGGATCCTGTTGTCTATGGAGACCGTCATCGTCAGGCCCTTTTCTTTCGCCTTCACCGCGAGCATTTTCTCAATATCGGCGATCATCTTGTGCGGATCATAGGATTCCCTGACCAGATCATATTTTCCTGCGGAGAACTTGGAATAATCCAGGATATCATTGATGATCTCCAGCAGATTCCTGGATGCGGAATAGATCGTATTGACATAGTCCCATTCCGTATCGCCGAGCGTTTCCGACTCGGATAAAAGTTCCGACATGCTCATGATCGCATTCATCGGGGTTCTGATCTCATGCGACATGTTGGCAAGGAAAATACTTTTATCCCAGCTTTCCTTGACCGCTTCCTCTTTCTGCCGCTGCAATTCGAGCAAGCCTTTTACGCTGTCATAAACCTGGATCAGCAGGAAGATCGCGATCGCGATCGCAAAAAGCGTGCCTGTGCTCTTATAGTCTTTTTTCCAATACTGTTTAAGGATCTCGGCGAGGGCAAAGGGAACAAGGATCACGAGGCCGAAAAACAGCGCCCGGATATCCTTATCCTTGTCGACAAAGTAACGCCAGACCGTGGTCAGTGCAACCGTCACGATCGTCAGGATCAGGCCGATATGCACCAAAAACAGGGTCTCCTGAAAATCACAAATATGGAAGATCTGCAGAAGAAAATAGGTTAACGATAGCATCCCCGCAGTGATCTCCACAACGAAAAAGATCTTCCGGTAGTGTTTCTTTTGCACAAGATTCACGTAAGACAAAAAGGCCGGCGGGATCAGTGCCAGGGAAATGAAGGTAAGCGCATAGATCGCATACGGATTCCCGACTCTAAACTGCATCAGTTTCGCTTCCGTCATCAGCCATGTACAGGAAAAGATCATGAACAGGCCGAGCATTAGCAGCTTATTGTCTCTTTCATGATTGACCAGCCAGAATACCAGATACAATGCGATCAGGATAAAGCCGATCACAACCAGCGCCCTTGCCAGGATATACCGGATGCTGTACATCTGCTCCAGCGTCTGGTAGATCTCCCATCTGGTACCGATGTAGAAATCGGGAACCCTGCCGCGTTCATGATCATATACGCTTTCAAACGTGATCTCGATGGGTTTGCCGGCATCCCTTTCGCGAAGAGGAACAAACACATAGTACCTGCCGCTTGTCCGCCACAGGGGATGGCTGTCGTCGTAACCGAACGTAGCCGCTTCACGGTTATCGATCCTGACCGAAACGTTTTTGTCGGAAATGCGGAAGGCCAGTTCATCGCCGTCCGTAACATCATCCGGCACGGTTGCACGGAGCGTAAAGGAACTTTGGTCTTTAGAAAGATAAGGCGCCAGATCCGTGTCATCATTACACGGAATCTGTTCCGTTCCGTTTTCGAAGTACCAGCCGGACATACTTCTGACCGTAGCCGTCTTGTAGGTCGCATCCATGTGTTTTGTAAAGGAAGCGATCACAATAAGAACAAGCGCGATCAGGATATTGAGCGCGAAAAGCGTTTTGAAGATCCATGTGCTTTTTTTCTGGCTGATGCCCGTTTTCTTTTTGAACATATCTAGATCTGCTTTCTGACCACCTGATATTCATCCGCAAACTGATAATAAGGACATTTGTATTCCGAATACGAAAAAAGCCGCCCGTACTCATCTTCGTCCAGGTTCATGCTGCAATAGTATTCGTCAAATTCTTCGTCGTATAAATAGTTCCCGCAGGATTCACAATTAACAATATTACTCATATTCGTCTACGATAAAGTATCACAAATCATGCCGACCTGTAAAGTTCAGCATAAAACCCGTTTTGCAACATCAGAGATTCATGCGTACCCTGTTCGATGATCATGCCGTCCTTCATGACCAGGATCAGGTCGGCATCCCGTATGGTTGAAAGACGGTGCGCCACGATAAATGCGGTCCTGCCTTCCATGAGTTTCCGGAAAGCACTCTGAATCTTCATCTCCGTGCGTGTATCAATGGAAGAAGTCGCTTCATCCAGGATCAGCATGGGCGGTTTGTTGAGCATCAGGCGTGTGATACAGAGCAGCTGCTTCTGTCCCTGCGATAAAATCCCGCCGTCTTCACCGATCTTCGTATCATATCCGTCAGGCAGACGTCTGATAAAAGCATGCGCATGGGAATCCTTCGCCGCCCTGATCATCTCTTCCTCCGTTGCGTCCGGTTTTCCGAACAGGATATTCTCGCGGACGGTCCCTGAAAACAGCCAGGTATCCTGCAGGACCATTCCGTACGCGGAACGCACATCATTTAAACGATAAACGGAACAATCCTTCTCATCGATCAGGATCGTACCGGCGTCCACCTCATAAAAGCGCATGAGCAGATTGATCAGCGTTGTTTTTCCGCATCCCGTCGGTCCGACGATCGCGACCTTCATACCGCTTTTGACATCCACATTCAGTCCCTTGATCAGTTCCTGCTCTTTTATATAGGAAAAATCAACATCCCGCATGCGGATATTGCCTTGCGGTTTGGGCATTGTTTCGCTCTGATCCGTTTCCGTCTCAAAGTGATCGTCATCGATCACCTCAAATACGCGTGCGGCACAGGCGATCGCATTCTGAAGTTCCGTAACTACGGAAGTGATCTCGTTAAACGGTTTCATGTACTGCGTAGCATAACTGAGAAATGCGGTCAGCACACCGACACTCAATCCGCCAAACAGGAAATTGGTCTTTGCATATACGGCGATCGCGCCGACACAGGCAACGCCCGCATAGATCAGATTGTTGACAAAACGCGTGGAAGGATTGGTCAGTGACGAAAAAAACAGGGCGCGTTGCGAGGATCCGGCAAGCCTTGCATTGATCTCATCAAAACGGGCCAGAACTTTTTCTTCTCTTCCGTATGCCTTTACGGTCTTCACATTCGTTAAGACCTCATTGATCAACGCGGTCTGCTCTCCTCTTTCACTGCTCTGCAGCTTGAACATGTCAAAGGTGTGACCGGCGATAAACTTCGCCACAAACAGGGATACCGGCGTCAGTACCACGACGATCAGTGCGATCGTTACATTCATGGAGAACATAAAGAAGAGCGTCCCGACGATCGTGATCACACCGGTAAATAATTGGGTGAATCCCAACAGCAGGCCGTCCGCGAACTGTTCCGTATCGGCACACAGGCGGCTGACCAGATCTCCTTCCGGATGTACATCCAGATAAGAGACGGGAAACCGTTGCAGACGCGCAAACGCATTGTTCCTGACGTTTTGCACGGTATGGAAGACCACATGGTTGTTGACCAGATTCATCCCGTATTGCGAAAATCCCGCTAACAGTGCGCAGATGACGGTCTTTAGCAGAACCGTATAAAAATCTTCGCCGATCGTTCCGGCTGTGATCAGATCAATGGCATTCCCGATCCGGATCGGAACCAATAAGGAGAAAGCCACGGAAGCGATCGCAAAAAGAAAGGAAATGAGGATCAAAGGAATATAGCGTATCTCCAGGCGCAGTACACGCTTCAGTACACCGCTTCTGTTAGAATCCGTGTCTTCATGGATCGTTCCCCTGGGCATATAGCCGTAAACGCCGCTCATCAGGCCACACCCCCTTCTTTTTCCATTCCCTGTGACCGGTAGATCTCTGCATAAACACTACAGTTCCTGAGCAGTTCCTCGTGGCTGCCGTATCCGGCCATCTCGCCGTCTTCCAATACCAGGATGTGATCACAGTTCTGGATGGAAACCGTTCGCTGTGAGATGATGATGATCGTCGGGTGATAGGATAATTGCGTAAGGTTTGTTCTGATCTTCCTGTCCGTTGCATAATCGAGTGCCGAAGCACTGTCATCAAGGATCAGGATCTCCGGCTTCTTGACCAGCGCTCTGGCGATTCCCATGCGTTGTTTCTGCCCGCCGGAAAAATTCTTCCCGTTCTGCAGGACTTCTCCCGTAAGACCGCCATGTTCGGCGATCACTTCCTCAAGGCATGAAATCTCAGCAGCTTTCATCAGTTCCTCATCCGTTGCCGCTTCATTTCCCCACTTAAGGTTCTCCGCGATCGTCCCCTGAAACAGCACGGCTTTTTGCATCACGAAACCGATCATGGACGTCAGTTCTTCCTTTGCATAATCATCCACGTTTCTTCCGTTGATGAGAACCTGTCCTTTGGTCGCAGGATAAAAGGCCGCGATCAGATTTGCCAGGGAGGTCTTCCCGGCACCGGTGCCGCCGATGATCCCAAGTGTTTCGCCCTTTCTTAATCCGAAGTGGATGTCCGTTAGGGCCTCGTCGGCATTTTTGTGGTAACTGAGGCTGACATGTTCTAACGTGATGATTTCGTCGGTTGCCACTGCAGACATTGCATTTTGGGCGCCTGTCTCTTCCGTTTGCGCAAACAGCAGCGCAGAAACACGTTTCCCGCTTGCCAGTGCTTTGTTCACAGTGATCAGGAGGTTCGCAAATTTGATCAGTTCGATCAGGATCTGGGACATGTAATTATATAGGGCGATCACGGAGCCGGCTGTGATCTCGCCATTGCCAACCTGTATCGCGCCGGTACGGATCAAGAGGACAATAAACAGGTTGATGATCACATAAGTGACCGGATTGAGCAGGGAAGACCGTACCCCCGCTTTTTTCTGTGCCGCAAAAAGTTCGCCGTTTTGTTCCGCAAAAGAACGAATCTGGTCATCCTGCCTGCAAAACGCACGGATCACGCGTGCGCCCAGGAGATTTTCACGGATCACCGTCGTAACATGATCCAGTTTTTCCTGTGCCTTCTCAAGGAGCGCGATATTCGAGCCCACAAGAAAGGCAACGATCAAAAACAGGAAAAAGATCAGGATCACAAACAGCATCGCCGATCTTTTATCGATCAGAAACGCCATGATGGTTGCACCGATCACGATATAAGGCGACCTTAAGAACAGCCGTAATACCATGTTTACGCCTGCCTGCATGCTTGTCACATCACCGGTCAGCCTGGTGATCATGGTTGAAGTGCCGACTTCATCGATTTTGGAAAATGAAAAATGCAGAAGTTTGGAGAAAAGGTCGTGCCGTACATCCGTCGCAAACCCGACAGCGGCTTTTGCCGCAAAATACTGCGCGATCAGGGAACTGGCAAAACCGACGAGTGCAAGTAACAACAACAGGCTGCCGCTTCGAATGATCAGCGACTGGTCCCTTGCCGGAATGCCTTTATCAATGATATATGCGATCACAAGCGGAACCAACAGTTCAAATCCGGCCTCCAGGGCTTTGAACAGCGGCGCGATCACGCATTCGATCCTGTATTTTTTCAGATACTTTAATAATTCCCGCATAACGTTACTATTATACAGGGAATGTGCGAAATACTCAACCTGCGTAGGATTCAACGATCAGCATGATCCCCTTCTCCATCGTGATCCTGACCTCATCCGCCTCCCAGGCGTTGCTTAAGCCCAAAGGAAAATCATTTGTCAGGGTAATATCATCCGCAGGGTATTTTGCACCCGTGATGCATACATGTTCACAGGTATCGGTGAGAGCAAACAGGGAAAATGCGTACTGTTCCCTTCGTTTCAGCAGGATCTCACCGCCAAAAAAAGTCCGTAACGTATCATCCTTTGCGATGATCTCACAGGTAACACCATGCTTTGCGGCATAGGTCATGCTCTGCACATTCGCGAAGGCATGATCCCATCTGCCGCCGAGCGCACAGATCATGCAGATATGGTCATATCCCTGCCGGATGGCATACTTGATGGCAAGCATCGTATCGCTGTCATCCTTTTTGGAAGGATGACGCACAACAGGGATCTGCACATCAAGAAGTTGCTCTTCCTGCAGGGAATCGAAGTCGCCGATGATCAGGTCCGGTGTGATCCCGAGTGTTTTTGCATGTTCATAGCCGAGATCACAGGCGATCGAATAGTTATAGGATAAGTTTTCAGGAACCGGGCTGTATTCACCGCCCGTAATGATCAGACAGGTGTTCATTCCCCTTCTCGCTCATTTTCTCTCTTTTTGCTTCCAAGCATATAAAACGTTACGGATAATGCAATCCCGATCACGCTGAAGATTGCTACCGCGATCCAGTTCACGTTTGCAAATCCGGTCGCATCGAATTCTCCCGTTTCGGCATTCTGCAGGTTCATGAAGACGCATCTGACATCAAAGAACAGCACTGCCGCAAGAAACAACGCGCCAAGCGCTTCGAAGATCGGAAAAGATCTTTTATCTCTTTTGCTCTTCGGAACAAAATGCCGCACCCTGTCACCGCTAAAATCCAGAATGGAACCGACCGTGAATGCGAGTACTGCCGTCACGATGGTTTCCGGGATCATATATGTCGCGTTATATCCGATCGAATACAGCAGCGCCGCATTGGTCGGTATGGAGAGGCCCGCCCATACGGTTGCGCCGGAAATAACGTGGCAGAGGTATCTGATCACGCAAACAAATATGGTTCCGGCCACCAGGGCTTTGGGCTGGCTCATGCGATCCCGGAAGATACCGCCGAGTCCGATGACCATGAATGCAAGAAAATAATCCAGAAGAATGACCGCAATGACAGACTGCCATGTTGTCACATAGGACAGCGTATTCAGTTCGAGCAGCTGCTGGATCAGGCCAAACACAAATCCGGTCAGCATTCCCCAACGTAAACCGTGTCTGTAGGAAATGATAATGATCGGAAGCATGCAGGCAACGGTAACGGATCCGCCGTAAGGCAGATTCAGCAGTTTGATCAGGGACAGTACCGTTGCGATCGCAACCATGATCGCTGCTTCTGCAAGCATTTTTGCTCGCGAATGAGATGTGGAATCAGACATAAAAAAACCTCCTTTGCATGCAGGAGGGGCTATAGCTTCCCTACGCCGGCATTAACCGGATCAGGTAATGAGGGTTCACCTTGCGGCGATCTCAGCATTCGCTCCCCTAGCTTTCTTAAAAAAATATTCAAATATCATCTCCGTTTATCACGGAAACGCATGTATTATAACACAGTGCCGTTTATGGTGCAAGGACGCGGTTGAGCATTTCCAAAACATCCGTATATTTCACGATCATCAGTTCATGCAGGTCCAGCGCCGGCTGAAAATCCATGGTTTTGAGCGGTTCTTCAATTTCACGGGCGATCTCATACAGATCCGTGGCACCGATCGTTTGGGAGGAAGATTTGACCGCATGGGCGGATATCCTGTAGCGTTCCCAGTTCCTTTCGGCAAAAAAGGTGTTCAGTTCTTCTCTTCTGTCATCATTCCTGAATTCATTCAGGATATCCAGATACACTTCCTCACTGTTTGCGCAGTATTCCAGTCCCATTGCAGTATCCAGTTTCAGTCCCTGTGGCAGCATAGACATAACGGCCTCCCATCTTTCATGCGTTCTTTGCTTTTATTATATCCTTTTATGGTGTAATATACAAATACTATGATTTGAGAAAAGAGGTCCGTCATGAACAAAAAAGAAATTGCTGAGATCAAAAAACAATTCACCGAACGCCACTGCTCCATTTCCAAGATCTGCGGCTGCTATGTGGACGGGGAAAAGAACATCAAGACCACCTTTAAACAGGCTTTCCTGTCATTGGATACGGAAGAAATGTTTAAATATTTCGAGATCCTGCGCAAATCGCTTAGCGGAACAATCGGAAAGAACTTAAGCACTCTGGATTTTCCGACGGATGCCGAGGCGGAAGGCGGCACGCAGGCTTTTCTGCTGAAACTGCGTAATTCGAAACTGGAGGATGACACCCTGCTTCAGGAATACTATGACCGGATCATCTCCTGCTATGATTACGTCGGAAACTACCTGATCCTGATCATCCATGATACCTATGACATTCCGGGGCAGACAAGTGACGGCCTTTCCATGGAAGATGCGAGCGACGAAGTCTATGAATACATCCTGACCACTATCTGTCCCGTAAATTTAAGCAAACCGGGCTTAAGCTATGATGCGGCTGACAATATCTTTGTAAACCGGATCCGCGACTGGGTTGTGGAGATGCCGGAAACGGCAATCCTCTTTCCTGCCTTCCATGACCGCAGCGCCGATATCCATTCCATCCTGTACTATTCCAAAGATGCCTCCGATCTGCACGAACTCTTTATCGATGAGATCTTAAAATGCGAGGTACCCATGACCGGCGCAACACAGAAAGAAGCTTTTACGGCGATCATCGAAGAGACAATCGGTGCCTCCTGTGATCTGGAACTGATGAAAAGCATTCATGACCACCTGACGCAGATGACGGAAGAAAGCAAGGAACAAAACGAGATCCTGACCTTCGATAAGGATGAGATCAAGCAGCTTCTGCTGGATTCGGGCGCAGAGGATGAACTGTTTGAGCTGTATGATGAGACCTACGAAGCGATCGCCGATCCGCATGCAAAAGTCTATGCCGCAAATGTCACGAATACCCGTTCCTTCGAAGTAAAGACGCCGAGCGTATCCATCAAGGTAGACCCGATGCGTACGGATCTGATCGAAAAGAAAGAGATCGACGGGCGGGAATGCCTGGTGATCGCGCTAGATGGCGAAGTGGAAGTCAACGGTGTACGCATCTCATAACTGCAGGTTATGGATCGAATAACATCCATATATATATTTGACATACAAGTGAAAATATATTATAAATATGAAAGATTTTTATAAAAGGAGGACCTATTATGAAAAAGAAAATCTTGAGTCTTACACTCATCCTTGCCATGGCTGCATCTGTTCTGGCAGGTTGCGGCGGCGCATCTGCTTCCGGCTCCGATACATTTAAGATCGGTGGCATCGGACCCACGACCGGCGGTGCTGCAGTTTACGGTATCGCAGTTCGTAACGCTGCAGAGCTGGCAATCAAAGAAGTCAATGCTGCAGGCGGTATCAACGGTTATCAGGTCGAATACAAATTCGAAGATGATGAGCTTGATAACGAGAAATCCCTGAATGCGTACAACACATTGAAAGACTGGGGTATGAACCTCATGATCGGATGTGTTACGAGCGGTTGCTGTACAGCTGTTGCTGCAGAATCCTCCAAGGATAACATGTTCCAGTTAACTCCTTCGGGTTCTTCCACAGACTGTACCGCAGGCAACGACAACGTTTTCCAGGTTTGCTTCTCCGATCCTAACCAGGGTATCGGTGCTGCAGATTACATCGGACAGAACGGTCTTGCTACAAAGGTAGCGATCATCTATGACAGTTCCGACGTATACTCTTCCGGTATTTACGAGAAGTTCGTAGCAGAAGCTGCAAGCCAGCCTTTCGAGATCGTTTCCGCAGAAGCTTTCACGGCTGATTCCAAGACGGATTTCTCCGTACAGTTGCAGAAAGCAAGCGATGCAGGTGCTGATCTGGTATTCCTTCCGATCTACTATACGGAAGCTTCCCTGATCTTAACACAGGCAAATACCATGGGCTATGCTCCGAAGTTCTTCGGTTGTGACGGTTTAGACGGTATCCTCGGTGTTGAAAACTTTGATCCTTCCCTTGCTGAAGGCGTTATGCTCTTAACTCCTTTCGCAGCTGACGCGGAAGATGCAGCAACACAGAAGTTCGTATCCGATTACAAAGCGGCTTACGGCGAGATCCCGAACCAGTTCGCAGCAGATGCTTATGATGCAATCTACATCATCAAGGCTGCAGCAGAGAAGGCAAATGCAACACCTGCTGACTCCGTAGCTGATCTTGGTACAAAGATGGAAAATGCAATGAGAGAGATCACAGTAGACGGTCTGACCGGTGCAGCAATGTCCTGGGATGCCGAAGGTGCTGTTAACAAAGCCCCGAAGGCTATGCAGATCGTAAACGGTAACTACTCTCTGATCCAGTAATTCATAAAGGACGATCAACGGGGATTGCGGTTTTGCAGTCCCCGTTTTTTGTTCCTGAATCCTTGATAAAGCATTGTAATATATGGTATATTTAATTAGTTGTAGAAAAGTTAGGAAATGAGGGAGGAATATGAGTTTACTATCTTATCTGATCAACGGCATCAGCCTCGGCAGTGTGTACGCGATCATCGCACTCGGCTATACGATGGTATATGGTATTGCCAAGATGCTGAATTTCGCACACGGTGATGTCATCATGGTCGGAGGCTATCTGATCTTTACGTTTGTGAGTACGCTGCAACTGCCGGTCGGCCTTGGGATCGTGCTTGCCGTTGTGCTGTGTACAATGCTCGGGATCACCATCGAAGCGATCGCATACCGCCCGCTTCGTAATGCCGCAAGTTCCCTTGCGGTTCTGATCACCGCGATCGGTGTCAGCTATTTTCTGCAGAATGTTGCACTGATCATCTTCGGTGCGAACACAAAAGCATTTACGTCTGTTGTCAATGCGGAGCCCATCAAACTGTTCGGAGACCAGATCACGATCTCCGGTGAAACGATCGTGACGATCATCTCCTGCATCATCATCATGACGGTATTGACACTGTTCGTAAACAGGACCAAAGCGGGTCAGGCCATGCTCGCCGTCAGCGAAGACAAGGGCGCCGCCCAGCTGATGGGGATCAACGTGAACGGAACCATTTCCCTGACTTTTGCGATCGGTTCCGGTCTTGCTGCGATCGCAGGTCTGCTGCTTTGTTCCGCATATCCTTCCCTTACACCATATACGGGTTCCATGCCCGGTATCAAAGCATTCGTTGCCGCAGTATTCGGCGGGATCGGATCGATCCCCGGTGCCTTTATCGGCGGCATCATCCTCGGGATCATCGAAATCCTGGGAAAAGCTTATATTTCATCCCAGCTTGCCGATGCGATCGTTTTCCTGGTACTGATCCTGGTTCTTCTGATCAAACCCACGGGAATCCTTGGCAAGAAAGTACAGGAAAAGGTCTAGGAGGTCTGTCATGAAAGAAAAGAAAATCAGTAAAAATCTTCAGGACAACCTTATTACGATCGGGATCGTCGTTGTCGGCTATGTGATCGTCACGATCCTGTCCGCATCAGGCGTGCTCAGTAATCTCCTGCAGGGATTGCTGGTACCGCTTTGTGCCTATATTATTCTTGCGGTATCCCTGAACCTGACAGTCGGTATCCTCGGCGAGCTCAGTCTCGGACATGCCGGTTTCATGTGCGTCGGTGCATTTACCTCCGCGTTCTTTTCCAAATGCACGGAAGGGGTCATCACCGTTGCACCGCTTCGTTTTATTCTGGCTTTGCTCATCGGTTCGCTCACAGCCGCGTTGATCGGTTTCCTGATCGGCATGCCGGTTCTGCGTCTGAAAGGTGACTATCTGGCCATCGTCACACTGGCCTTTGGCGAGATCATCAAAAACATCATGAATGTTTTGTTTATCGGCAAAGATTCCGCCGGTTTCCATTTTTCCATGAAGGATTCCCTTTCCCTGAACATGGAACCTGACGGCATGGTCATCATCAACGGTGCACAGGGGATCACGGGTACACCCAAGGATTCCAATTTCACGATCGGTGTGATTTTGATCGTACTGACGCTGCTGATCGTTCTGAATCTGATCAATTCCAGGGACGGCCGTGCGATCATGTCCATCCGTGACAACCTGATCGCTGCGGAATCCGTCGGGATCCATATTACCAAATACAAACTGATGGCCTTTACCATTTCCGCCGCGCTTGCAGGCGTTGCCGGCGTGCTTTACTCACACAACCTGAATTCCTTAATGGCAACCCCGAAGAACTTCGGTTACAACATGTCCATCATGATCCTGGTCTTTGTTGTTCTCGGCGGGATCGGAAATATCCGCGGCTCCGTGATCGCAGCCGTGATCTTAACCCTCCTTCCGGAGCTTTTACGAGGCTTAAACGATTACCGTATGCTGATCTATTCCATCGTTCTGATCGTCATGATGCTCTATAACTGGGCACCGAACATGATCGCCTTCAGGAAGAGAATGGCAAACCGGTTCAGTAAGAAAAAGGAGGTCGCATAACATGGCATTACTGGAAGTTAAAAATCTAAGCATCTCCTTTGGCGGCCTGCGCGCCGTGGATGATTTCAGTGTATCGATCGAAAAGGGACAGTTATACGGTCTGATCGGGCCGAACGGTGCCGGCAAAACAACCGTATTCAATCTTCTGACCGGTGTCTACTCACCCGATGAAGGCTTTATCCATTTGGACGGCAAGGACATCACAAGGCTTAGGACCATCGAGATCAACAAGGAAGGCATCGCCAGAACATTCCAGAATATCCGGCTGTTTAAGGAATTGAGCGTTCTTGATAACGTCAAGGTCGGACTGCATAACCAATACCACTACTCCACCATTGAAGGGCTCTTAAGGCTCCCCAGTTATTTCAAAACGGAAGCCAAAATGAACGAGCGTGCCATGGAGCTTCTCAAGGTATTTGATCTGGATCAGGAAGCGGATTACCTTGCATCCAATCTTCCGTACGGAAAACAGCGGAAACTGGAGATCGCAAGAGCACTTGCCACAGACCCGAAGCTTCTTCTGCTCGATGAGCCGGCCGCCGGCATGAATCCGAACGAAACCAAGGAATTGATGGAGACCATCCGTTTTGTCCGCGATCATTTTGATATGACGATCCTTTTGATCGAACACGATATGAAGCTTGTTTCCGGGATCTGCGAAGAACTGACGGTTCTGAATTTCGGTAAGATCCTGACACAGGGAGTCACAAGTGACGTTCTCAATGACCCCGCTGTGATCACCGCTTATCTTGGCGAGTAGTTCATTCCAAACTGGGAGGATAACATGTCATTACTGGAAATACATGATTTAGAAGTATACTACGGAGTGATCCAAGCGATCAAAGGCGTTGATTTTCATGTCGATGAGGGCGAAGTCATCGCACTGATCGGCGCAAACGGCGCAGGGAAGACCACCATTTTGCATACGGTCACAGGGCTTTTGTCTGCCGCTAACGGATCCATCCTGTTTGACGGCGTCAATATTTCCAAGGTTGCCGCTCATAAGATCGTGGCAATGGGTATGGCGCATGTACCGGAAGGCCGGCGTGTATTTGCAAATCTTACGGTTCTGCAAAACCTGAAAATGGGTGCCTATACGAGAAAAGACAAAGCAGAAATCGAAGCCTCTTTGGAGAATGTTTATCACCATTTCCCTCGACTGAAAGAACGTCAAAATCAAATGGGCGGTACACTTTCCGGCGGCGAACAGCAGATGCTGGCGATGGGCCGTGCCCTGATGAGCAAACCGAAGATCCTTCTGATGGATGAGCCCTCCATGGGCCTCTCTCCCATCTATGTCAATGAGATCTTCGATATCATTCAGGAAGTCAGCAATGCAGGCACAACCGTGCTGCTGGTTGAACAGAATGCCAAGAAGGCACTCTCGATCGCAGACCGCGCTTACGTGCTTGAGACCGGCAAGATCGTGCTGGAAGGCAAAGCATCCGATCTGCTCAACAACGAAGACATTAAGAAAGCATACTTAGGTGAATAAACCTATCGGATTACATTGGGAGGTTACGGAATGGATAAGGTAGTTGTGACGATCAACAGACAATACGGCTCCGGCGGTAAAACGATCGGAAAGATGCTCGCGGAAAAAATGGGTGTCAAATACTATAACCGGGACATCGTGAAGCTGGCAAGCGAGCAAAGCGGTATCGATGAGGCCATGTTTGCGAAGGTGGATGAAAAGATGGTAAACTACAGCATCTTCAAATCCAAAAAGGTCTACTCGGGAGATCTGAAAACGCCGGATTCCGATGCATTCACTTCCGATGATAACCTGTTTAACATTCAGGCCAAGGTATTAAAGCAGCTGGCGGAAACCGAATCCTGCGTGATCATCGGCAGATGTGCAAATTTCATCCTCAGGGATTATCCGAATGTTGTTTCCGTTTTCGTTCATGCCGATCAGGATTTCTGCAGGGAACAGGCTCTGGCAAGGGTTTCGATCTCCGAGAAAGAAATCGATAAATTTATTGAAAAGACGGATAAGTACCGTGCCGATTATTACAAATACCATACCGGCCGTCACTGGCATGACCTGCGCGGTTATGATCTGTGCCTGAATTCCGGGAAGCTGGGATTTGAGAAGTGCGTGGATGAGATCCTCGCCTACATTGACGTCAGATTCAACTGATCAGATAGCTCAACAAATATGTTCTGCTTCTTCGAATATGATCGTATCAAACATGGTGGCGGCTTCGCTGATCTCCTCTTCTCCCTTCGGGGTCCAGCAGACACAGAAGGGATCAAAGATCCTGCGGATCAGTTTAAAGCCGGAGGATTTCTTTGCATCGCGGAATTCATAGGCA
>JAFYDQ010000098.1 GCA_017544705.1 Lachnospiraceae bacterium
AAACTTGAACGATACCTGCTCTAACGTTCCTATGCGATGCATTGTATGATATGGCCTTGTTGTGTATAATTGTGCCATGATCATTCATGATTTTGACAACAAAACAGAGCCGGTCATTCGGCTGGAGCATTTCTACGGGGAACCGAAACATCTGGTGGATAAGTGCCTGATCATTTTTTCAAAGGAGATCCATGATCATCTCCTTGCTTCATACCCATGCGAACAGATCGGAACGATCACGGCCTGCAACGGCAATACGCCGATCTGGCGGATGAACGATCGGGGAGAGGACTTGGCATTTTACTTAACGTCCATCGGCTCGGCGGTTGCATCCGGGATCTGTTATGAAGTACACTGGCAGACCGGCGCGACAAAATTCATCATGTTCGGATCCTGCGGGAGTCTTGACAGAGAACAGACCACTGGTCGGTTTATCGTTCCGACAGAAGTTTACCGCGGGGACGGCTGCTCCTATTACTATGCGGCGCCATCGGACTATCTGCCGGTACAAAACGGCGAAAAGGTTGCCGCTGTTTTTGAGGAATTGAAGGTTCCATATGTACAGGGGAAGGTATGGACAACGGACTCGATGCTGCGGGAGACGGCAGGGCTGGTACAGAAGCGCAAAGAAGAAGGCTGCATAGCCGTAGAGATGGAGCTTGCCGGTGTCGAGGCGTTGTGTGATTTTTACGGATTTGCACTTTTTAACTTTCTGGAGGCGGGGGATGTGCTCGAAGAGAGCAACTATGATGCAGAGGGGCTCTATAGTGCAAATCACAACCTCGGTAAGCTTAAGATCGCGTTGGAACTAGCGCACAGAGTCTGAATGACGAAGGGTAATAAAGGAGAACAGGAGGGTTACAATGAACGAAAACATTACAAAACGCTACGAACTGCTGGCGGACAAGGTGATCGCGGGACTGAAGTCCAGAAACATGAGCGGTTACTATGCCGCTACAAAGGAGGAGGCACTGAAGAAAGCACTGGAGCTGATTCCCGAGGAGAGCACCGTGACCATGGGCGGCGCCATGAGCGCGCATGAGATCGGCCTGGTGGATGCCTTAAAAGAGGGGAACTACCTGTTTATCGACCGGGATCAGGAGAGCGATAAGCGTGCGGCCATGCTCAAAGCCTACAGTGCCGACGTCTTCTTATCCAGTGTCAATGCCATGACGGAAGACGGCGTGCTCATCAACATCGACGGAAACGCAAACCGTGTATCGGCCATCGCGCAAGGTCCGAAAAAAGTGATCTTCATTGTGGGCATCAACAAGATCTGCAACGATGTGGATTCTGCCATGAAACGTGCCAGAAACGTGGCGGCACCGATCAATGCGCAGAGATTCGGTTTAAACACGCCGTGCGCCAAGACGGGGTCCTGCATGAACTGCAAATCGCCCGATACGATCTGCTGCCAGTTCCTGATCACCAGGTACAGCAAACATGCCGACAGGATCCATGTGATCCTGGTCAATGACAATCTCGGATTCTGATGGAAAAGGGGCGGTTTCGGCATTGTTATTTCATTGACAATGCGGGCCTAAAAAAGTAAGATATAAGAGATAGAAAAATCACACTGGCGAGGAGGTATACCTTATGTTTTGTCCGAATTGTGGATCCCAGCTTCCGGATGGTGCGGGCTTTTGCTCCAACTGCGGATATTCCATTACCGGAGCTGCAGCTGCACGTGCACCGAAGCAGTCAAATTTAAGTATTGAGATCATCAAGAGAGCATTTCAGGTTGTATTGAAGAAACCCTTCCGTTTATGGGGCTTATCCCTGCTTTGCGGTCTGCTTTCTCTGATCGCGTATTTCCTTGGCGGACCGGTTCTCGCGATCGGCTTTTGTGTAAGCATGGTTTTAAACCTCGGTATGGAATGGATCTATCTGGATGGATATCGTGGTGAGGAAGTCGGTTCCAATCAGCTGTTTGAGCCCTTCAAGAATTTCTGGAAATCCTTTGCGGCTATGGGCTGGAGAGAACTGTGGCTTCTGCTGTGGGGAATGATCCCGTTTGCGGGCTTTGTGTTCCTGGTGATCAAGACCTATTCCTATCTGCTGACGCCGTTTATTCTTCGTGAAGGCGAGCATACACCGCAGGATGCCCTGAAGGAATCCATACGCCGCACGAACGGATATAAAGGCAAGATGTTCTTAACGGATCTTCTGATCTGCCTGTGCATTTTTGTACCGGCGCTGGTTCTCGGCCTGCTTGGCCTGATCCCGTATGTGGGTATCATATTTACGATCATCTACGTACTGTTCATGCTGGTTGTTGCGATCTTTGCACCGCTCTTCCTCGGCCTTGTAAGAGCTGCATGGTATGAAGAGATCACAAATGCGGCAGAGGAATAAAGAGAAACCGACAAAAAGTTCGTAAAAATGTAGTATAATGAAAAACACCATAGGAATTGTCTTATGGTGTTTTTCTTGAGTGAAAATCAGACAGATGAAATACAGCAAATTGCCGAAAAATGACCGCATATTGACATGGGTCCTGCTGTCCCTGACCATTGTGATGCTGATCGCCACCATGATCAGTCTGATCTTATTCCGCTATCAGATGCACCTTGCCAACGCATCGGACGTGGAAGGAGAGCGGATCTATGACAAGCATTATGCCCTGATCGTGGACGATCCGGATGACCCGATGTGGGATTCCGTCTATGAACACATGCTAAAGGTCGGCGATGAAAAGAACGCATATGTGGAACGTTTCGGTGACAACCTGGCAACCACCTATCCCAAAGCGGATCTTTTGCGCATTGCGATCGAGAGCAAAGTGGACGGGATCATCTTAGAGGGGGAAGAGACCGATGAGATCACGGCGCTGATCTATAAGGCGAATGAAGAGAACATTCCCGTAGTGACCGTGCTCAAGGACTGCGTCGGCAGTAAGCGGGTCAGCTTCGTCGGGATCAACAATTACAGTTTCGGGAATGAATACGGAAATCTGATCCTGAAGGCGGCAACGGAGATCCGCACAAACCGTGCCATGGAAGGTGCAAAAGGCACAGAGGATATCGTGCGGGTACTGATCCTGCTTGACGGGCAGCCCCTGGACGCATCCCAGAATATCGTTTATGCCGCGGTACAGGAAAATATCGAAGCCGCCGGGGACGCGGCCAGAAAACTGATCATCGATACGGAACGGATCGATGCCGCATCCGTATTCCGTACGGAGGAGAGGATCCGTGATATCGTGCAGAACTCGGAGAACCTTCCGGACATCATCGTATGCCTCAACGAACAGAATACGGCCAGTGTCTATCAGACGCTGGTTGATCAGAACAAGGTCGGGCAGATCTATGTGATCGGCTACTTTGACTCGGAAACGATCCTGCGCGGTATCGAGCGGCGCGGAATCTATGCGACGGTCACCATCGGCGCGCAGCAGATGGGCACTTATTGTGTGGAAGCATTGGATGAATACGTGAACACGGGATATGTCAGTGACTATTTCCCCGTCGATTTTTCCTGCATTACCGCAGTGAATCTGTCGGAGTACCAGAAGAGGGGGGAAGAGCATGAAACTGATTGAAGCGATCAAGTCCAGTTCCATCCGGGTCAAACTGATCTTCCTGTTCCTCTTAACATCGACCCTGATCTTTGCCGTAAACGTGTATGTTTATATCAACCTAAACGCTGTCATCAACCATGTGGATGAGATCTATGCCGGAAACGTTGCCCTAACCGAAATGGAAGAGACACTCGAAGGCGTGCAGAATGCCATGGGCGAGTATCTTCGGACCAAAAATACGGATGCGCTCGAATCCTACTATAAAAACGTGCAGGATTTTAACAACCAGACGGCGCGCCTCTCCGGCACCAATTCCAACAATGAAGAAAAAATCATGGAAAAGACGATCCGGAACCTGTCGGACAGTTATCTGACCATGACCAATGAAACGGTACAGGCAAAGCGCGGAAGAAACATCGAGAAGTACGTCAATGGTTACGAGAATGCCAGTCGTCTGTTCCGCTATATCAATACCTATATTTACAGCCTGAACAACGAGCAGTTTAAAGACAGTGCGGTCAATTACAATGCACTGCTCTCATCCCTGCGCATGTCGGAATACTTCAGTCTGTCGATCCTGGTCCTCATTGCGCTGTTCAATGCGCTGTTGGTCACGCT
>JAFYDQ010000099.1 GCA_017544705.1 Lachnospiraceae bacterium
CCAGCGTAAAGACGGTCGGCAGGAACAGGAAAAGCAAAATGATCCGCGTTAACGCCTTCGTCCTGTCGGCACGGTTAAAGATCACGACGATCAGCATGTGGAACACGTTCGCCAAAGGCAGGGCGTACCCGACATAATACAGAATGCCGTGATAATAGACGCCGTTTTCAAACCGGAACAGCCATCCCGTAAACAGATTGAGCGTCACCAGCGCGATCATCAGGTACAGCAGGATCCGGTTGATCCATATGGATCTTTTGGAAGCACTCGGGAAGTAATTCAGAATGGTCCGCATCGCAGCCGCAACGCTGAAAATGGATGCGTAATGATACAGACTGTTCAATATGAGATTCAGAAAATCCGGCACCAGCTCCCCGTAGCAGATCGTGTATGCCGTCACCACATCGATGAGCGCAAAGGCGATCACGGAATACATATAGATGCGCACGAGCTTATGCCCCGGCGTATCGGTATAAAGAACGGTCTTCATCCCGATCGCGAGAACGATCAGCACCAGTATGGCAGCAATGTCGAAAGAAATATTGTAATACATGCTAACAGTATATCACATAAAATCACAAGCCACCATTGACTTGCCTCCGCCGGCGGTTATAATATCTATGAAGTAAAAATCAAACAGCGAGGTCTATACGATGGGAATTAATTCTATTGATGCAGAAGACGATCAGTTTGCATACCGCTATGACACGCAGCTGCTGATCGACAGACGAGACAAAGATCTGGATGAAGACGAAATTGCCGACTACATCACAGAACATTTCGAAGGCAACAGTCTGATCGCTGCCGGTGACGAAGATCTGATCAAGATCCATTTTCATACAAATGAACCCTGGAAGATCCTGGAATACTGCAACAGCGTCGGCGAGATCTATGATATCATTGTGGAAGATATGATCAGACAGTCAAACGGACAGCAAGGTTAACAAATCCCGATCGAAAGAGGTGGTAATCCCACCTCTTTCAGCGTCGTCAGCTTCGAACTCATAGCTCCTCACTGTCCAGCAAAATCGTAACCGGACCGTCATTGACGGAGGCGACCTTCATGTCCGCCCCGAACTCGCCGGTCTCAACAGTGAACCCGCGCGCCCTGCACTCGGCGATGACCAGTTCATACAGCGGGATCGCGGTTTCCGGCCTTGCCGCATTGCTGAAACCGGGCCGTCTCGACTTGCAGTCGGCATAGAGCGTAAACTGGCTCACGATCAACAGACTTGCCCCTGCATCCGCAGGATTAATGTTCATTTTGCCGTTTTCATCTTCAAAAACACGAAGACCGCAGATCTTATCTGCGATCTTTTTTGCGATCTCTTCCGTGTCCCCTTCGCGGACACCGAGAAGCACCAGGAATCCTTTGCCGATCTGCCCGACGATCTTACCGTCGATCGCAACCGATGCTTCCGTAACTCTTGTAACCACTGCTCTCATATTCTGTCAATTTCTCCTCTAGTAATGCACATTGATGTTCGTTGTCAGATTTCCATTGCGAAGCATCTGGATCACAAAGAAAAGGATCCAGAAGAGCACCGTTACGGTGATCTTAACGGGCAGCTTCCACGTGCACTTCGGCCGCCAGATCAAGATCATAACAGGCACCGGGAAAATGAACACCCAGCCTAGGATCCACCACATCATGGTCCGGTTATTCTTAGGGATTCCGTCGTATTCGTATGCTTCAGGCGTGGGCTGATCCTGCACGGGTACTTCCGGTTCCTTATGCTCCTCATAGGAAATCCTTGCCCCGCAGTACTCGCAGACATTTCCCGAAGTGATCACCGCCCCGCACTGCGGACACTGATTATCGATATTTACCTCAAAATCCGAACCCATCTCATTCCTCCGACTTTCCAAATAAAACTTGCCGCTAAGCCCCGTTCAAATGCTCCTTCAGCGTCTGCTCCAGCTCATTGATCTTAATGGGCTTGGACAGATAATCATCAAAGCCCTCCGCAAGGTAGCGCTCTCTGGACCCGATGATCGCATCCGCCGTCATGCAGATGACCGGCGTCTCCCGGTTTTGCCCGTTCTCCTGCGACCGGATCTGCTTCATCGTCTCCGTTCCGTCCATGTTCGGCATACGCTGATCCATCAAAATCAAGTCATAAGCATTCTGCGCACAAAGTTCCAGCGCCTCGCTGCCGCTGTCCGCCGTATCGATCGCAAGCTTCGTATCCCGAAGCAAGGCCTTTACCAGCTTCAGGTTCAGCTTCGTATCGTCCACCACCAGGACCTTTGCATCCGGCGCCGTAAACGAAGCCTTATACGGCTCGTTCTTTCCGGCATTCTCCGCCTTGGAACTGAAATTGCCGATCGGCTCACACTCCACAACCTTCTGCGGAAGATCGATCGTAAAAGTCGAACCCTTTCCGTATTCGCTCTGCGCCTCGATTTTTCCGCCCATCATCGATACGAGCTGCCTGGAGATCGCAAGGCCAAGGCCCGTGCCCTCGATCGTAGAATTGCGCTCAAGCTCTAAGCGCTCAAACGACCCGAACAGCTTCTGCATATCCTCCTTGCGGATGCCGATGCCGGTATCCCTGATCGTAAATGAGAGCGTTAACATCCGGTCCTTTTCGTAAGGCTCAGCCTCTTTTGCGCGCACGGTCAGCCACACGGTACCCTTGTCGGTATATTTTACGGAATTCGTCAGGATATTGATGATCACCTGGCGGATCCGCACCATGTCGCCGTAGAGTTCGCTTGGCAGCGACTCCGCAACATCCGTGACAAAGCCGAGTCCTTTTTCCTCGGCACGGAAACGGATCATCCCCGTAATGTCCTTCAGCAGCGTCTTTAGGTTATAGGTATCCTCCGAGAGGTCCATCTTGCCGGCCTCGATTTTGGATAAGTCCAGAATACTGTTGATGATCGATAAGAGGTTATTGCCGGCACCGCCGATATTTTCCGAATATGTTTCGATATTGCCAAGCGCCTCGGCAACGGCAGGGCTCTTCGGATCATCCGAGGCCGTGACTTTGTCGCATTCCCTTGAGATCATCTCGTTAAAACCGAGCACCGCATTGATCGGGGTACGGATCTCATGCGACATGTTCGCAAGGAAGAGGGACTTCGCCCGGTTGGCCTGATCGGCGATCCGCTTCTGTTCGCGCAGCTCCTCCATGTAGCGGTAATGCTCACTGTCATCGGAAAGCGAATAGAGCGTACCGATCCTGCTCCCATTCTCCATCAGAGGATTGGCTCTTGGCGTATAGATCCGCCCGCCTCTCTTAATCGGTTCGCCGGACCCGATCGCAGATTCAAAATCATCCAGCATCCGCTGCGTTAATACCCCGGTCTTATCCGTCTGTGCAAGCTGCGGGAACATACTAAGCGCCGGCTTGTTATAATAGCTTACCTGATCATCGGCATCCACAACGATGATCCCCTCAGAGAGCTCGTCAACGGCATAGTTTTTGGCAGCCGATGTGGCATCCAGCATTTTGTATTTGATGATCGCGATCAGCATCAGCGCCGTACAGATCGCGTATCCGATGATCATGGTATCGAATATGCGTGCTAACGGGATCAGTTTGAAGAAGTAGATGATATAGGATAAGCACATGGCGATCAGGGCAAACATGACCGTCAGATTCCGCTTTTTTGCTGTTTTGTTCTTCTCCCGGACAAAGGCCGCGATGATCAGGTGCATGCATACGTATGCATAGAACAGATTGAGCAAGGTAAAGCAATAATAGATCGCTCCGCCGCTGTGCGGCAGGGTCGGGAAATCACCGTTGATGACAAATTCCATCTTTTTATAGTAAAGCTTGGTGCTCTCCAGATGCAGGATAAAGAAGTAAACGAACATGTCGAAGACGCCTGCTATGATCTTGAGGAACCTTGGGATCTGTTTTCCGCACAGTTCCGCCACAAACAGCGTCATGGCAAGCCCCACCCAGACACGTCCAAGGTAGCCGATCTTAAGTGCCGTGACATAGGTCTGCTGATCCTTCGCGTGCATCATCAGAAGGTAAGCACAGTTATATACCAGATGGGCAACACAGTTAAAAAACAGATACGTCTGCAGCCTGCCGCCCCACTTCGATAAGCAGAACATGCTCACGGCAAACAATCCGATGATCGTAAAATATAATGACACTAAGACAAATTCATACATACGTGTCTCACCTCTTCATATTCATCATCCGAAAACGCACACAGGCACACATCAACAGTATAGTCCGGATAGGCCTTCACAAACGCCTGATAGGCATCATAGCACTGCTTTGCGGATTCTGCCGCCGCATGCGCAAGATGCCCGCCAAAGATCCCGGCACTGATCAGCGGAAACGAAATGCTGTGCAGTCCGTTCTCCATCAAAATCACAAGCGAATTGTAATATGCATCAAAAAGTTCCCGGAAAGCATCCGGTGTGATGCTGAAATTCGGCCCGACGGCATGGATGATATACCGGGCATTACGCAACCGAAAAGCCGGCGTGATGACCGCCTCCCCGTCACGTAAGGGCGTGGCATGTTCTGCACAGGCCTCGGCCAGTTCCTCAGCCCCGGCTTTGCGGAAAATGACGCCGCAGATCCCGCCGCCGGCCGCAAGAAACTTATTCGCCGCATTCACAACCGCATCCACGTTCTGATCGGCACACGAGCCATGCACCACCCTGATCGTACTCATTCCTTACTCCTTATCCGAAAAATGCTTCGCATACGCGATCCTGGGATCCCCGTTTTCCAAGTAAATGATCCCGCACCGTTTAAAGCCGCACTTTGCGATCGCATGCTGCATGATCTTGTTGTCCTCTGCCGTATCGATCCGGACATTGGATGCATAGGCCCTGCAATACTCCACTGCACGCTGCAGGATGCCTCTCACCTGCCCGTCCCCCGCGATCCTGTGGATCGTAACATAGGGCTCATCATTTGGCCATTTGCCGTCTTCAATATAGCCGTAGGTCGGATCCTCTCCGGTAAAGAAGGCAAATACACCATGAATTTTAGAACCCGAACAAATGACTTTGCAGATCCCCATCCGAATATCTTCTCTAATCAGTTCCGGTTCCGGATAAGCATGCGCCCACTGGTTCGGATTCCCGGTTTGAATCATAAAATCCTGCGCATACCGGTAGATGCGCATCACGTCATCATAATCTTTAGAAAGAGCGTCCCTGACGCTCAAGGTTTCCATATCCTCTCCCATTATCTGACCATCACGCCGCTTTCCAAGTTTGTGACCCCGTCGTTTCCATTCACCACGATATAGGCCCGATCCCCTGCGATCTTCATGTCAACAGTGTACTCTGTATCGGGCAGCGCTGTCCATCCCTCACCCGGAAAATCTGCCATGCACTCATTGAAGGTGATCTGAATCTCATTGTCCCTGACTTTCGTGTAAGTCCCTTTGTCCTTGTTGCGCCAGCCGTCACACGTTGCCGTTCCGTCTGCTTTGATCTCGATCTTATAGCTGATCGCCCAGTTATCCCGATCATCATAAATCTCTGTATACCAGGCTCCCGTCGGATCCTCGTTTTCACTCGGAGCCACTTCGAAGAGATAGTGATTGACGGCCGTATTGTACCGATCAAAGATCTGATGGTCATAGAAGCGCTCATCGAAATCCTCACCCATCTTCACAAAATAGTATTTCTGATCATCGATCACCATATAGAATATGGATTGGAAACGGTCGCCTTCGCTGTAGAGATCCAGCGTCACGCTCTGCTCCGGTGTCAGTTCATCACTGTCAAAATCAAAATACCACGCTTCCTGCGTCGCCTCCACGCGGTAATGATCCTCCTCTGCTATGAGTACCCGGTCAACGGTTTCAGACGGCATCAGTTCGGATTCGACATAGCCGCACCGGATGACGCCGGTATCCTCAAAGATCCGATAGAAGATCTCGGATCGCTCCGGATTACAATATACCCAGGCACCCTGCATGGTCTGTAAGAACTGTTCCTCTTTGGAAGGTGCCGGTGCAGGCTTTGCTTCCTCAGCCTTGGCGGGTTTGTCCTTAACAGGC
>JAFYDQ010000100.1 GCA_017544705.1 Lachnospiraceae bacterium
AAGTGCCGCACCCTCATCAAGGAAGAGGGCTACACCTTTGCGGAAGCTCTGGTTACGGCGAATATCTTTACCAGCATGTATGCACGCATGCTGACGATCGGTTACAAGACCGGTTCGATCGACAAGGTCCTTGAGAAGATCGCAAATGCCTACGAGGATGAAGTGGATAACCGCATCAGCTCGATCATTACGGTGCTGGAGCCGACGCTCGTCATCATCCTGTCGGTTGTTGTCTGCCTGATCCTGCTCTCTGTCATGCTGCCGCTGATGGGCATCATGAGTTCGATCGGATAGGAGAATGCCATGAACCGTTTTCAGAAACCGAATTTAGGAAAACGCATCCTGCAATCCGTGAATTTCTCGATCCTGTTCTTCGTTGCCATCATCGGGGTCTTTCTCTTTGGCATCGCCACGGTTTCTTCGGGGACCGCTGAGGATGAACGCCGGATCTTAGACGAGGCGATCCATAAGGATATCGTGCACTGCTATGCGGTTGAGGGCATGTATCCGCCGACGATCACCTATATGGAAGAGCATTACGGACTGACTTACGATCACGATAAATTCTTAGTGGATTATGAGACGATCGGTAGCAACATCATGCCGAACGTGACGATCATAGAAAGGAGCGGCAAATGAATCTGAAGATGCGCAACAAGCCGGTTGTCGATATCCTCTTTCTTCTGGCGCTCTTCTGCGTCTTCCTGATCTCTGCGCTCTTTATCGTACTCTTTGGCGCGAAGATCTACCGCAAGACCGTATCGAACATGGATGTGAACTTCAAATCGCGTACGGCGCTTTCCTACGTGACCGAGAAGATCCGCCAGTTTGATCATTCGGGCGGTGCTGCCGTGATCCACTACGGCGACACGCCGGTCCTGGTGCTGAACGAGCGGATCGACAACACGGATTATTCCACGTTCCTCTATGAAAAGGACGGATACTTAACGGAGCTTACGGCAAGGTCGGATTATGATTTTAACTTAAGCGGCGGTACCAAAGTCGTACCGATCCAGGGCTTCAACATCGAACGGGTATCGGATTCCCTCTATTATTTCACGCTGACGGATGAGAACGGGGAATCGATCAGCTATTATGTTGCGGAGTATTCGCATACGAACAACGAGGAGGGCATGACGCATGAATAAGAACCTGCCCAAATCCAAAACCGCACTGTTCTTGATGGAACTCATCATCGTGATCCTGTTTTTCTCGATCGCTTCCGCCGTATGTATGCAATTGTTTGCAAAATCACACACGATCGGCAAACAGACGCAGGAACTGAATCACGCCGTTGCGATCGCGCAGTCCTATGCGGAAGTCATGCGCGGAACGGACGGCTCGATGGAAAGTATTTTGGCGGCGTTCCCGGATGCGGTCGTTGAAGATAACTATTTCGAGGTCTTCTATGATGAGCATTTCCAGGTCTGCGATCCCGCAAACGCGGCCTATGTCAGCGACGTGACGATCACACCGAACGGTGCGATCCAGAACATGGAGATCAAGATCGTGAAGCTCAGCGATTATTCCGAGATCTACACGTTAAATGCTACGAAGTATATGAATACGCCGAAAGGCTGAGGAAATTATATGAATAAGAAAATGACCGGCGGCATCAACGTCGGCACCAGTTCCATATTGGTCACTTTCGTGCTGCTGTGCCTTGTGACTTTTGCGGCATTAAGTTTTCTGTCTGCAAATTCGGACTACCGCTTAAGCCTGCAGACGGCAAAGCGCACCACGGAGTATTATGAGGCCAACCGCTATGCGGAACTGTACATGGCAAATATCGAGGGTCAGCTGTCCAAGCATTACCAGCGCAGCGGCAGTGAAAAAGATTACTATCAGGGGATTGAAAAGCTCTTTGCAGATAACGAGATGATCACCGTGAATACGGAGACCTCGCCCGTGACTTTGACTTATGATGTCCCTGTCAGTGATACCCAGAATCTGCATGTGTGTCTGGCCGTGGCATATCCCGGCAAGGATGATGCCCTCTTCCACATCGTATCCTGGCGCACGCAGAACATTGATATCTGGAGCGGACAGGAAGACACCCAGCTGCTGGATGACGGCATCGGGTTTATGGAGTTTGAGTAACTGATTTATTTACATATGCAGGATCTGCATGTATAATTCAGAATGAATTGAGATTCATCCAGGAGGTTCCCTATGGAAATCATTGAAACCTTGTCACAGATCACGAATGACGAAGCTTCCGATATCTTTGTCGTTGCCGGTCTGCCGCTGACTTACAAGTCGCACGGCCTGATGAAGCAGTTTACCGAGCAGAAAATGATGCCGGCCGACACTGCTGCCATGATCACCGATATCTACCAGCTGGCCGGGGAACGCGATATGAAACGGCTGATGGAAACGGGCGATGATGACTTTTCCTTTGCCTTAAAGGGAGTGGCCAGATTCCGTATCAGCGCATTTAAGCAGCGTGGTTCGCTCTCTGCGGTCATCCGTGTCATCACGTTCAACATCCCGAAGCCGGAAGAGCGCGGCATTCCGCAGAAGATCATTGAATTTGCCGACAGAAAGAAAGGCCTGGTACTGATCACGGGACCTGCGGGCAGCGGTAAATCGACAACGCTTGCCTGCATGATCGACCATATCAACAATACCAGACATGCACATATCATTACCCTTGAGGATCCGCTGGAGTACCTGCACATGCATAAGCAGAGTATCGTATCCCAGCGTGAGGTCGTCACCGATACGGAAAGCTATTTAACGGCGCTTCGCGCATCCCTGCGTCAGAGCCCCGATGTCATCCTGCTTGGTGAGATGCGTGACTATGAGACGATCAACGTTGCCATGACCGCAGCCGAGACCGGACATCTGATCCTCTCGACCCTGCATACGATCGGTGCTTCCAATACGATCGACCGTATCGTGGATGCTTTCCCGCCCAACCAGCAGCATCAGATCTGTATCCAGCTTTCGATGGTCCTGCAGGCGGTCGTATCCCAGCAGCTCATTCCTTCGGTCGAGGGCAAGATCATTCCCGTATTCGAGATCATGACCTTAACACCCGCGATCCGGAACATGATCCGTGAATCCAAGGTGCACCAGATCGACGGTATGATCTATGCATCCGCCGCCGACGACATGATCGCGATGGATACGTCACTCCTGAACCTCCTGCGCGAGGGCAGGATCACCGAGAAGACTGCACTGACTTACGCGACCAACCCCGAACTGCTGCAGAAGAAGATCCGGGCGATGTAATCCTATCGTTTATAGTTCTATTTTGACATTTTTTTATTCGGCCCACTATTCATGTTGGGGATCAATGCATCGGGATTTCGTTCTCATGAGCGATTCCGATGCTTTTATTTTTGTGAAAATGATGGTGTGCATCGGGATTTACACTCTCGACCCGGCTCCGATGTATTTTTTCATGTCAAACAGGCATGAGTGCATCGGGATTTCAGATTTGTATCCCATCCCGATGCACTCTGTCCAAAATACTATTGATTATTGCATCGGGATGCAAGACTTGGCTCTGATCCCGATGCACCAGGGTCCATAAGCATCTCGAAATTGCATCGGGATATGAAATAGAATCTAAAAATCGATGCATTTGGAAAGATAAAGGGCACCGGAAATCCGGTGCCCTTTCGAATTCATTTGATACTGTGGCTGATAACCACTATGGCCCATGGCTTGCTACTGTGGCTTGCTATTGCGGCTTACTCTTCATCCTCGGAAGCGTCGTCATCTTCGTCTTCGTCGACTTCCTCGTCAACCTCGACTTCGTCGATCTCCACTTCATCGACCTCGATGTCTTCTTCATCCGCAATGGCTTCTGCCAGTTCCTCTTCCACTGCGACGTCTTCGTCTGCTTCTTCGACTTCTTCTACAGGTGCAAGTGCATCTGCTTCGGAGGTGTCGAGCATCACGTTGCGGTAACGCTTCATGCCGGTTCCGGCAGGGATCAGCTTACCGATGATGACGTTCTCTTTCAGACCGATCAACGGATCAACCTTACCCTTGATTGCTGCTTCCGTTAAGACTTTCGTGGTCTCCTGGAAGGATGCTGCCGATAAGAAGGAGTTGGTTGCAAGGGATGCCTTGGTGATACCCAGCATAACCTGCTTGCCCTCTGCCGGCTCTTTGCCTTCTGCGATCAGTGCCTCGTTGATGTCGTCCAGTTCGAGTGCATCGACCAGTGTACCCGGCAGGAAATCGGAATCCCCGTTCTCCTCGATGCGGACCTTCTTCAGCATCTGGCGTACGATCACTTCGATATGCTTATCGTTGATCTCAACACCCTGCAGACGGTATACGCGCTGTACTTCGCGGAGCATATAATCCTGTACGGAACGAACGCCCTTGATCTTTAAGATATCATGCGGATTGACGCTACCATCGGTTAATTCATCACCGGCTTCGATCATCTGGCCTTCCGGATCCGTCGTGATCTTCGGACGGGAACCGTAAGGGATCAGATAGGTCTTGCTCTCACCGGTCTCATCATTGGTAACGACCACTTCGCGTTTCTTCTTGGTATCGCGTACAACAGCTTTTCCTGCGATTTCGGAAATGATCGCAAGTCCTTTCGGCTTTCTGGCCTCGAACAATTCCTCGACACGGGGAAGACCCTGTGTGATGTTATCACCGGCAACACCACCGGTATGGAATGTTCTCATGGTCAGCTGTGTACCCGGCTCACCGATGGACTGTGCGGCGATGATACCGACTGCCTCACCGACCTGTACCGGCTCACCCGTTGCCATGTTGGCACCGTAGCACTTCGAGCAGATTCCGTTCTTGCATCTGCAGGTTAAGATCGTACGGATATTGACTTCTTCCACGCCCGCGTTTAAGATCTTCTCCACACGCTTCGGCGTGATCATATGGTTCTTCTTTACAAGGACCGTGCCCTTGTCATCTACAACGTCTTCACATGCGTATCTGCCTGTGATACGGTCTTTCAGGCTCTCGATCAGGGCCTTCTCATCCGTGAATGCTTTGACTTTCATGCCGGGGATCTCATCCCTGCCTTCGCAGCAATCCTGCTCACGAATGATCAGTTCCTGGGATACGTCGACCAGACGTCTTGTCAGGTAACCGGAGTCGGCTGTACGAAGCGCCGTATCGGACAGACCTTTACGTGCACCGTGTGCGGATAAGAAGTACTCCAGAACGTCTAAGCCTTCACGGAAGTTGGACTTGATCGGCAACTCGATCGTACGACCGGTCGTATCAGCCATCAGTCCGCGCATGCCGGCCAACTGCTTGATCTGCTGGTTACTACCACGGGCACCGGAGTCCGCCATCATGTAGATGTTGTTGTACTTATCCAGGCCGTCGATCAGCACGTCTGTCAGCTTCTGGTCGGTTTCGTTCCAGGTCTCGATGACGCCGCGGTAACGCTCTTCTTCGGTGATCAGACCACGCTTGTAATTCGTTGTGATCAGATCCACGGTATCCTGTGCTTCCTGCAGCATCTCCGCTTTCTTGGCAGGTACGGTCATATCGGAGATCGATACGGTCATGGCTGCCTTCGTGGAATACTTATAACCCATCGACTTGATGTCATCCAGCACCTCTGCGGTCTTGGTCGCGCCGTGGTTATTGATGACACGCTCCAGGATTGATTTTAACTGCTTCTTGCCGACACGGAAATCGACTTCCAGCTTCAGCAGATTCTCGGGATCTTCCCTGTCTACAAAGCCCAGATCCTGCGGCAGGATCTCGTTGAAGATCAACCGACCGAGGGTCGTATTGATCGTTCCGCTGACCGGATTGCCATCGGCATCCTGCTTGGTCAAGCGGACATTGATCCGCTGGTGCAGGGTAATGTCGTGATTTTCATATGCAAGCAAAGCCTGATTTACGGAGGAATAATATCTTCCGAGCAGATCGATCATCTGGCAGACAGCGTATCTGTTACGGTCTTTGTCGAGGCAGACACGAACGAGTGTATCTTTCTCGATCACCTTTTCCTTCGCGGATACGACTTTTCCTGCTTTGTATGCGGTTGCTTTCTTCTTCTGGAAAGCCATGTAAGCATCGGTCGCTTCTTCAACGGAATCAAATTCCATCTCCGGCTCGCCGTCAAAATCAGGATCGAGCGACAAGTCTTTATAGCGCTCCATCGTCAGATAGTAGATCCCGAGGACCATATCCTGAGACGGAACCGCAACCGGACCACCGTCCGACGGTTTCAACAGGTTGTTGGGCGAGAGCAGAAGGAATCTGCACTCTGCCTGTGCTTCCACGGAGAGCGGAAGATGCACAGCCATCTGGTCACCGTCAAAGTCGGCATTGTATGCGGTACATACAAGCGGATGGAGCTTGATCGCCTTACCTTCAACGAGGATCGGTTCGAACGCCTGGATACCGAGTCTGTGCAGTGTAGGTGCACGGTTCAGCATTACGGGATGTTCTTTGATCACATCCTCGAGCACGTCCCATACCTCGGGACGCAGGCGCTCTACCATCTTCTTGGCGTTTTTGATGTTGTGGCTGGTGCCGTTGGCAACCAGTTCTTTCATAACGAAGGGTTTGAACAGCTCGATCGCCATTTCCTTAGGCAGACCGCACTGATAGATCTTCAGCTCCGGACCTACGACGATAACGGAACGGCCGGAGTAGTCGACACGTTTTCCGAGCAGGTTCTGACGGAAACGTCCGGATTTACCCTTCAGCATGTCTGATAAGGACTTGAGCGCTCTGTTACCGGGGCCTGTAACGGGTCTGCCGCGGCGGCCGTTATCGATCAGGGCGTCTACTGCTTCCTGCAGCATCCTCTTCTCGTTCCTGACAATGATGTCCGGTGCATGCAGCTCCAAAAGTCTCTTCAGACGGTTATTTCTGTTAATGATACGACGATAAAGGTCGTTTAAGTCAGAGGTTGCAAATCTGCCGCCATCCAGCTGTACCATCGGGCGCAGATCGGGCGGAATGACCGGAATGACATCCATGATCATCCACTCGGGCTGGTTGCCGGATTCGCGGAAGGATTCCACAACTTCCAGTCTCTTGATGATCTTGGCTCTCTTCTGGCCGGTGGATTCCGCAAGGGCTTCCTTGAGTTCTGCGGATTCCGACTCTAAGTCGATTGCCATCAGGAGTTCCTTGATCGCCTCAGCACCCATGCCGACACGGAACTTGCCGCTCCACTCCGCCATGTAGTCCTGATACTCTCTCTCGGAAAGCACCTGCTTATATTTCAGATCCGTCTCACCGGGATCCAAAACGATGTAGTTTGCAAAATAGAGCACCTTCTCAAGCGTTCTCGGAGACAGGTCTAAGATCAGTCCCATTCTGCTCGGGATTCCCTTGAAATACCAGATGTGGGATACGGGTGCAGCCAGTTCAATATGGCCCATACGTTCACGACGTACGTTTGCTTTGGTCACTTCCACGCCGCAGCGGTCGCAGATCACGCCTTTGTAGCGGATCTTTTTGTACTTACCGCAGTGGCATTCCCAGTCTTTGCTGGGTCCGAAGATCTTTTCACAGAACAGGCCGTCCTTTTCGGGTTTCAGCGTTCTGTAGTTGATCGTCTCAGGCTTTAATACTTCGCCTCTTGACCATTCTCTGATTTTATCGGGAGATGCCAGTCCAATCCTGATCGCATCAAATGTCATGGGCTGGTATCCGTCTTTGTTAAATTCTGGCATGGTTATAACTCCTCTTTTAGATGTAGTTATCGGTGCATCAAAATATTATTCTTCGCTGTCGTCAGCAAACTCGGTATCTTCGTAATCCTCTGCCTCGTCTTCCACGGTGACCAGCTCCTCGTTCTCATCAAATTCCTGCGTGGAGTATCCCGCTTTGGAGAAGGATTCGTTGTCTCTGTAGTTGCGATCGCCCTCGATGACTGCGCGAAGATCTGTCTCGCCGTAATCGATCGTCTCTCTGATCTCAACTTCCGTGTTGTCATCCCTTAAGACTCTGACATCCAGACCTAAGGACTGCAGCTCTTTGAGCAGTACCTTGAAGGATTCCGGAATACCGGATTCGGGGATGTTGTCGCCCTTGATGATCGCTTCGTAGGTCTTGACACGGCCGATGACATCATCGGATTTCACGGTTAAGATCTCCTGCAGCGTGTAGGATGCACCATATGCCTCCAGCGCCCAAACTTCCATCTCACCGAAACGCTGTCCGCCAAACTGCGCTTTACCGCCGAGAGGCTGCTGTGTTACCAGTGAGTACGGACCCGTTGAACGGGCGTGGATCTTATCATCTACCAGGTGGTGCAGTTTCAGGTAATGCATGTGACCGATCGTTACCGGATTATCGAAGTATTCGCCGGTACGGCCGTCGCGCAGCCTTACTTTACCGTCGCGGCTGATCGGTACGCCCTTCCACACCTCTCTGTGATCTCTGTTATCGGATAAGAACTGCATGACTTCCGGTAACAGTTCTTTCTTATGTTTCTTTTCGAATGCTTCCCATTCCATGTTGACGTAGTCATTGGCAAGGTCCAGCGTATCCATGATGTCGTTCTCGTCCGCGCCGTCAAAGACGGGGGTAGATACGTTAAAGCCGAGCGCTTTTGCCGCAAGGCTTAAGTGGATCTCAAGCACCTGACCGATGTTCATACGGGAAGGTACGCCAAGCGGATTTAACACGATATCGACCGGACGTCCGTTCGGCAGATACGGCATATCCTCCACCGGCAGTACGCGGGATACGACACCCTTGTTACCGTGACGGCCTGCCATCTTATCGCCGACGGAGATCTTTCTCTTCTGCGCGATGTAGATGCGTACGGACTGGTTCACGCCGGGCGGCAGTTCATCGCCGTTCTCTCTCGTGAAGATCTTGGCATCCACAACGATTCCGTATTCACCGTGCGGTACCTTTAAGGAAGTATCACGTACTTCGCGGGCCTTTTCACCAAAGATCGCACGGAGCAGTCTCTCTTCTGCGGTCAGCTCCGTTTCACCCTTGGGTGTGACTTTGCCGACTAAGATATCACCGGCTCTGACTTCCGCACCGATGCGGATGATGCCTCTCTCATCAAGGTCTTTGAGCGCATCCTCGCCGACACCCGGAACGTCTCTTGTGATCTCTTCGGGCCCGAGCTTCGTATCTCTGGCTTCCGCTTCATGTTCTTCAATATGTACGGAGGTGTAAACGTCCTCCTGTACCAGACGCTCTGAAAGAAGTACCGCATCCTCGTAGTTATAACCTTCCCAGGTCATGAACGCGATCAGCGGGTTCTTACCAAGCGCCATCTCGCCGTTGCTGGTGGAAGGACCGTCTGCGATGACCTGGCCTTCTTCCACATGCTCGCCTTTTGTGACGATCGGTTTCTGGTTGTAGCAGTTGCTCTGGTTGGAGCGCATGAATTTCGACAGATGATAGGTCTCTTTCGTCCCGTCATCATAAGTCATCATGATCTTATCGGACTCGGCACGATCGATCGTACCGGCCTTCTTTGCCAGCACGCAGACACCGGAGTCTACGGCTGCTTTGGTTTCCATACCGGTTCCGACAACGGGCGCTTCGGTTACAAGAAGCGGTACCGCCTGACGCTGCATGTTGGAACCCATCAGCGCACGGTTCGCATCGTCGTTCTCAAGGAACGGGATCAGCGCCGTTGCGACGGAGAATACCATCTTCGGGGAGACATCCATGAATTCGAATTCCGACTTGGGATATTCCTGCGTCTCTTCCCTGAAACGGCCGGCAACGTTGTTCTTGATGAAGTGTCCTTTTTCATCCAGAGGCTCGTTCGCCTGCGCTACATGGTAGTTATCTTCTTCGTCTGCCGTCATGTAAATAACTTCATCCGTAACCACCGGATTCTCGGGATCAGAGTGATCGATCTTCCGGTAAGGTGCCTCAACAAAGCCGTACTCATTGATCCTTGCGTAGCATGCAAGGGAGTTGATCAGACCGATGTTCGGGCCTTCAGGCGTCTCAATGGGGCACATACGTCCGTAATGACTGTAGTGTACGTCGCGGACCTCAAATCCGGCACGATCTCTTGAAAGACCGCCGGGACCGAGTGCGGATAAACGTCTCTTATGGGTTAACTCGCCGAGCGGGTTGTTCTGATCCATGAACTGGGACAGCTGGGAGGATCCGAAGAACTCCTTGACTGCTGCGGTGACCGGTTTGATGTTGATCAGGGCCTGCGGGGAAATGCCTTCAAGGTCCTGTGTGGTCATACGCTCTCTGACAACTCTTTCCAGTCTGGACAGACCGATGCGGTACTGATTCTGCAACAGTTCGCCGACCGCACGGATCCTTCTGTTGCCCAGATGGTCGATATCGTCATCTTTGCCGATGCCGTATTCCAGATGGATACAATAGTTAATGGAAGCAATGATGTCTTCCTTTGTGATATGTTTCGGGATCAGGTCATGCACGTGTGTGGTGATCGCCTCACCTAAAGCATCCGCGTCATCACCGAATTCCTCGATCAGTTTTACGAGTACGGGATAATAAACCAGCTCCGTGATGCCGAGCTCTCTCGGTTCACAGTCTACGAAGTTGGTGATGTCTACCATCATATTGGAAAGAACTTTGACGTTTCTTTCTTCTGTCTGGATCAGAACGGAAGGAACGGCTGCGTTCTGGATCTGGTCCGCAAGTTCCGGTGTTACCTTGGTGCCGGCCTTTGCGATGATCTCGCCGGTGGATACATCCACAACGTCTTCCGCTAAGATCTGGTTTCTGATCCGGTTGCGAAGCATTAACTTCTTATTGAATTTATATCTGCCGACCTTGGCAAGGTCATATCTTCTGGGGTCGAAAAACATCGCGTTGATCAGGCTTTCCGCACTCTCAACGGTTAAAGGCTCGCCCGGACGGATCTTCTTATAGAGTTCGAGCAGACCGGATTCATAGCTTCCGAACGGATCCTTCTCACTGATGGAGGGATCTTTGGCAAGGGAAGCTTGGATCTTGGGCTCATCACCGAACAGGTCGATGATCTCCTGATTGGTGCCGATACCCAATGCTCTTACAAGTACCGTAACGGGAACCTTACGGGTTCTGTCTACGCGCACAAAAAACACATCATTGGAATCCGTTTCGTATTCCAACCATGCGCCTCTATTTGGGATTACTGTACAGGAAAAGAGCTGTTTCCCTAATTTATCATGCGTGATCGCATAATAGATACCGGGAGAACGAACCAGCTGTGATACGATGACACGTTCCGCACCGTTGATCACGAAGGTACCCGTTGCTGTCATCAGCGGGAGATCACCCATGAAAATCTCATGCTCGATGATCTTGTCGTCCTGTTTGTTATAAAGTCTGACTCTGACTTTCAGCGGAGCAGCATATGTTGCATCACGCTCTTTGCACTCTTCAATAGAATACTTTACGTCGTCTTCGCACAATACAAAATCCACGAATTCCAGGCTTAAGTGATCGCTGTAATCCGTGATCGGCGAGATGTCGGCAAAGACTTCCTTCAGACCTTCGTCCAGAAACCATTGGTAAGAGTCTTTCTGTACTTCGATGAGATTCGGTATTGCAAGAACTTCTTTTTGCTTCGAATAACTCATCCGTGTACTCTTGCCAACCGTAACCGGACGTATCCTGTTCTTTTCCATTGACGTTTCACCCCGTTCTTCCTATTTAATTATGGGCGTCATATGTATCGATCTGCCTGATCCGCTCAAACGCCGCTCAGGCTGCCCCGCTCATGAAAAATGAGCGGGGCAATCCATAATGACGCATCGTCCATGATAACACAAACGGAATGCGGGTGTCAATAAGAATTTTACGATTTTTATGCGATTTTTATGATTTTTATGGCTCCTGGTCTTCTTCGGCGACGCCTTCTTCGTTTCTCTTGAGCTTTAAGCGCTCCTTAAAGAGCTTCTTGATCGTCTTCTTTCCTTCTCTGGTATCGATGTCACTCATCTGCATCTCGCCCTTGGCAACCATGGTCATGACGGCGATGTAGGCTTCGCCGAGTGCGGCGGTAATGGCTGCAGCAACACCTGCGGAGATCGCGCCTCCTGCTACGGAGCCGGCTCCGGGGATCATCTTTAAGATGCTTCCGACGGCCGTCCTGCCAAGTGCGGTCGCACCGGTCGTGCCAAGTGTTGCGGAAATGATCGCGGTAAGTGTCGCCTTCTCAACAGGGATCCCGAACGTCACCGTGATCCCTGCAAGCATCGCGATCTGCTCCGGTACCAGAAGCGCCGCATCCGCAAAAGGAATCGGTACGGCACCGGTTGCCGCAGCCGTAGCAGCGGAACCCGCAACGATCGCGTGCGCTCTCTGCCGCTTCATCTCGATATTGGCCTTTTGCACGGCGATCAGGGTATTCTTGACCGTTTCCGGAATGACATTGTTCATGATCTCAATGAGCAGATCCAGACCATATGCCTTGACCGTATAGTCTCCATCGATCTCGTAGTCCTGTGCGAGAACCGGCACGATCTGTGCCAGCGCCAGGTTCTCTTTCTCGATCTCGCTCTTTAAGTCCTTCGCATCCTGCTTTGAAATGGACTGTGTCAGCACCAAAATCACGGGGACGTTGTATTTTTGCGTCTCATCAAGGAAGCGGCTGATGAATGATTTTTCCGCCTCTTCAAAACGATGCGTGTTGGTGTTCACGCAATACCAGATGCAATGAATGGCCTCTTCGATCTTGCCGGATTTGATTCCCTTCTCGATCACGGCGGATACTTCTTTCAGAAGCTCACCAAGCGCGTTCTCCCCGCCGAGCTCCAGCCCCGGTGTATCGTAGATCGTCAAGGCAAAGCCTTCCTTGCCGTAGGCTCTGATCTTATCCGTGACCGGCTTGCCGATGCCGGTCTCCGCAAGCTGTTCATTGAA
>JAFYDQ010000101.1 GCA_017544705.1 Lachnospiraceae bacterium
TAAATGATAAGCTTTTGGATAATGATTTCTTGGGAAAAGGCACACTTGCGGTGTCCGAGATCTTCTTCACGTCCCCGAGCCGCTGCGCGGTTGCGGATTCCTGTGCGATCTCGATCGACAGGAGATTGACGGACGGGGAAACCTACCAGTCGGCTTTAAAAGAAATCGAAGTCCTTCCGAGCGTACAGAAATACAAAGCAAGGGTATCCATGTATAAATACGAACGCCCGAGTTACACCGATCTGGTGTACCCGACGGACTGCTATTTTCCGACCTGGGTCATCCCGGCCGATCATCCGGCAACACAGGCAATGGTGGAAGCCTATAAGGGAATGTACGGTGAGCCGAAGGTTGATAAATGGACATTCTCGACAAACGGCGTTTCGATCATGGGGCGCTTTGGGATCCCCTGTATCGGCTTGGGACCCGGCAAAGAAGCACAGGCACATGCACCGAATGAGCGTACCTGGAAAGCAGACCTCGTAAAATGCGCCGCGATCTATGCGTGCCTGCCGGCGATTTATTGCGATAAATAACAAGTGTCACATCTCATATTTTACGACACGAAGAATCGATAAATGATGATTTAACATAACATACGCTATCAAAGAGAAGGAGCGAAAATGGCTGATTTACAAGACTACCTGCAGAAACTGAACGGACTGAAATTTGATGAAATGTATCTGAATGACTTTTTCCATACGTGGGACAAGACGGATGATGAGATCGCGTCGGTCTTTACCGTGGCGGATGCGCTAAGGAACCTGAGAGAGCGCAACATCTCCACCAAAGTCTTTGATTCCGGCCTTGGGATCTCTCTGTTTCGCGATAATTCCACAAGGACCCGGTTTTCTTTTGCAAGTGCCTGCAATCTGCTGGGCTTGGAGGTCCAGGATCTGGATGAGGGAAAATCCCAAATCGCCCATGGTGAAACGGTTAGAGAGACCGCGAACATGGTATCTTTCATGGCCGACGTCATCGGCATCCGCGATGACATGTACATCGGCAAAGGCTATACCTATATGAAAAACGTTTCAAAAGCCGTTCGGGAAGGCTACAAAGACGGTGTGCTCGAGCAGATCCCGACACTCGTGAACCTGCAGTGCGACATCGACCATCCGACGCAGTGCATGGCGGATATGCTGCATATCATCCATGAATTCGGCGGCGTGGAGAATCTTAGGGGAAAGAAGATCGCGATGACCTGGGCGTATTCGCCTTCCTACGGCAAACCGCTCTCGGTTCCGCAGGGCGTGATCGGCTTAATGTCGCGCTTTGGCATGGATGTCGTGCTTGCGCATCCGGACGGTTATGAGATCATGCCGGAAACCATCGAGATCGCAAAGAAGAACGCGGCCGCATCCGGCGGTTCCTTCACCAAAGTCGCATCGATGGAAGAAGCCTTTGCAAACGCTGACATTGTCTATCCGAAGAGCTGGGCGCCCTATGCCGCCATGGAGAAACGGACGGAGTTGTACGGCGCGGGTGATTTTGACGGAATCGACAAGCTCGAAAAGGAACTGCTTGCGCAGAATGCGACGCACAAGGACTGGACCTGCTCCGAGGAACTGATGAAGAAGACGAAGGACGGCAAAGCCCTGTATCTGCACTGCCTGCCGGCTGACATCTCGGATGTGAGCTGCAAAGAGGGCGAGGTGGACGCGTCCGTATTTGACCGCTACCGCACGCCGCTCTACAAGCAGGCCAGCTTCAAGCCTTATATCATCGCAGCCATGATCTTCCTGGCGAAATTCAAGGATCCCGCAGGTCTTCTTGCGAAGCTGGAAGCAGAGGCGAAACCGCGGGTACGTTGAGGATATTCATACCTTGTGATGCGAATACAACGGATCTGTTTATTATCCACGGGTCTGCTGTTGTTTCGTATATTGAAAAGGGAAAGAATAGATGGATAAACGAAAAAGGCGAATCGTCGTGGCTCTGGGCGGGAATGCACTCGGCAACACCCTGCCGGAGCAGATGAAAGCAGTCAAAATCACATCCCGCTCGATCGTCGACCTGATCGAGGATGGCAACGAAGTCGTGATCACGCACGGCAACGGGCCGCAGGTCGGCATGATCAATAACGCGATGGCGGCGCTGTCCAGGGAAGATCCGAACCAGCCCAATACACCGCTTTCCGTTTGCGTGGCGATGAGCCAGGCCTATATCGGCTACGACCTGCAGAACGCGATGCGTGAAGAACTGAAAAACCGCGGCTTAAACATCCCGGTCACGACAATGATCACGCAGGTGCGTGTGCTCGAGGATGATCCGGCTTTTGCGCATCCGAACAAGCCGATCGGGCATTTCATGACAAAGGATCAGGCAGATCTGGCGGCCGAAAAGTACGGCTATGTCATGGCAGAGGATGCCGGCAGAGGGTACCGCCGTATGGTGGCTTCCCCGAAGCCCTATGAGATTGTGGAGATTGATGCGATCCGCACGCTGGTAAACGCGGGAGATGTGGTGATCGCCTGCGGTGGCGGCGGCATTCCCGTGGCTTTGCGTGGCAATCACTTAAAAGGCCAGAGTGCCGTGATCGATAAGGATTTTGTGTCGGCAAAACTGGCAAGAGACTTAGACGCGGACGATCTGATCATCTTAACGGCAGTGGAAAAGGTTTCGCTGCGCTTCGGCAAGCCCGATGAACAGGTGCTTGATCATATGAGCATCGCGGAGGCCAAATCCTATATAGCCGCCGGTGAATTCGCACCCGGCTCGATGCTGCCCAAAGTCGAGGCGGCGATTGATTTTGCTGCATCTGCGCCCGGAAGACGTGCGCTCATCACCCTGCTTGAGAAAGCAAAAGACGGCATCGCGGGAAAGACGGGTACGGTCATTTCCGATTAAAATGATTTAGCATTTGCCACGATCTATGATCGCGGGCAGGCTTTGTCGAATATTGCGAAGCAATGTTTGACGTGGCGAGCGGCGCTTGAGCGGACTAGGCTATCATGATATACTATTTATCAGTTAGGAGTTATCTATGAACACATACACCACTCTGGAACACTTAAAGAAGATCGCACATGGCCTGACGCTCCAGTTCGGGCAAAATTGCGAGGTTGTCATCCATGACCTTCGGGGCAGAAGCCTGGAAAACACCGTGGCATTCATTGAAAACGGACATGTCAGCGGCAGACAGGTCGGCGACGGCCCATCCCACGTGGTTCTGGAGGCCAGAGGCAAGAAAGCCAGCGAGCTGCAGGACCGCTACGGATATTTAACCCGCACGAAAGACGGCCGGATCTTAAAATCCACCACGATCTACATGGGGAATCCCGACACGGACCACGTGGATTACGTGCTTTCGATCAATTATGACATCACGAGCCTCATGACGATCGATTCCGCAGTCCGCTCCCTTATTTCCACGGGCGAGGACGAGAGCCGCCGCAAACAGCCTGAGCGCATCACGCAGAACGTCAACGATCTGCTGGACGATCTGATCGAGCAGTCCGTTGATCTTGTCGGCAAGCCGGTCGCTCTGATGAGTAAGGACGAAAAAGTCACGGCCATCCGCTTCTTAAACGATGCCGGGGCCTTCCTGATCACCAAGTCCGGCGACAAGGTTTCGAAGTTCTTCGGGATCTCCAAATACACGCTCTACAGCTACATCGATGTGAACAACAACAAATCCAAATAAAGAGATGCAAATGCGACTCGCCGAGTCGCATTTTTGTAATGCAGAAAGGGACAATTCGTATGAATTACGTTGTAAACGCAGTTTGTATCAAATGCGGCGCAGAACATGAAGCAACCCCGAACCTTACGACCTGTAAGAAGTGCGGCGGGATTCTCGATATCCGCTACGATTATGCAAAGATCAAAGCTTCCGTATCGGCAGAGAAGATCCGTGCACGTAAGGATTACTCCATGTGGCGCTATACAGAATTTCTGCCGGTGAACGGTACCTTTGACCGCCCGCGGCTCCGTGTCGGCTGGTCACCGTTCTATAAGGCAGACCGCCTGGCAAATGAGTTGGGCCTTGCTGCACTCTACATTAAAGATGACGGCATTAATCCGACGGCGTCACTGAAGGATCGGGCCTCCGCGATGGCTGTGGTAAAAGCCGCAGAAGCAGGGGCATCCGTGATCGCCTGCTCCTCAACGGGCAATGCAGCATCTTCGCTTGCCGGGAATGCGGCAGCTGCCGGCTTTGAAACTTACATTTTCGTACCGGAGCGCGCCCCGAAAGGAAAAGTCGCACAGCTCTTAACCTTCGGTGCCCACGTCATCTCCGTCAAAGGTTCTTATGAAGATACGTTCCGCCTGTCGGCGGAAGCGATCGAATACTACGGGTGGTATAACCGGAATGCGGCGATCAACCCCTACCTGATGGAAGGCAAGAAGACGGTTTCGTTTGAAGTTGCGGAGCAGCTTGATTTTCACATGACCGATTATGTGGCGGTTTCCGTCGGTGACGGCTGTACGATCGCAGGTGTCTGGAAAGGCTTCAAGGATCTGTACGCGGCAGGGCTTATCGATAAGCTTCCGCGCCTGATCTCCGTGCAGGCAGCAGGTTGTTGCCCGCTAAACCGCGCGATCGCGGAGAATAAAGACTGGGAACCCATGGAAGAAAATACCCTTGCCGACAGCATCGCAGTCGGCGTACCGCGCAATGCGGACAAAGCCCTGATGGCGATCCGCGAATCTGATGGCGTCGTCGTCAATGTCACGGATGACGAGATCCTCGCCGCGATGACCCTTTTGGGACGGGGTTGTGGGGTCTTTGCCGAACCCGCCGGTGCCACCGGTACCGCCGGCGTAAAAAAAGCCGTCGAAACCGGCCTCATTCCGCATGATGCCACGGTTGTAAGCCTTGTCACCGGCTCCGGCCTA
>JAFYDQ010000102.1 GCA_017544705.1 Lachnospiraceae bacterium
ATAGGCTCCTGCTTCTTGTGTGCAAGTTCTGATAACTCGCTTGTTTTTCTTAAGTCCCGGATTGGCATTATCATAGGCATGGACGTGCACCTCCTTTTTGTAGCACAACTGTATCATAATTATGCCGCATTGTAAAGGGTATAGCCTTCTCTATAGCGTTCTCTATAGAACAAAAAGCACCTACCCATAATGAAGTGAACCCCAAATGTTAGACAATTAATTATGCTAGATTGGACTTGGTTCTGTATTTTACAGGACTAAGTCCTTTTAGTTTAACCCTAATTCTATCATTGTTATAGTAATCAATGTATTCTTTTATTGCGTATATCAACTCATTTGATGAGGAAAACTTATGCCTATAAAACATTTCACTTTTTAATAATCCAAAGAAGTTTTCCATGTGCTTAACAAATTCACCGTTAGGCATATCCTTTCCTACTATAATTTTACTATAATTTTACTGCAACTTTACTGCAAGTCCGGGGTGACAGGTTCAAAACCTGCCACCTTTTTCGTGTCCACCGCTTTAACAACATAGCGTGTTTAAGCATAATTCAGAGTGGTCATGTGTCCATTTTTTAGCGAACAAAAAGCCCTTGAAATGCTGTATTTTCAAGGGTTTCTCGCGTGTCGGGGTGACAGGATTCGAACCTGCGACCTCCTGGTCCCAAACCAGGCGCTCTAGCCAAACTGAGCCACACCCCGATGTAAACAAGTTGCCTGTAAATCGCACATTTACAGGCAACTATCATCTTATCGCAGGAACATGGCCCTGTCAATTTTTTTATCGCCACGGCTGCTTCTACTTCAAAACCATCGGCTCTTTTTGCGATTTCTCTGTTTCCATACATACCAACTGCCATCGCAATACTATTTAGTAGGTATCGCAATTTTTACTTCCGTTTCGTTTACCTACCAAACAAGGCCGGATGGACGTTTAGTAGGTATGATTTTGATTTTTCCGGCGTAATTTCAGACACAATTCCGACAATTCCACTCCATTCCACCATGTTTCGTCAGAAATCTACCTACAAAACCCACACACTGGATCGTTTTGTATGCATTTGATTTTTCCGTTCCAATTCGCATACCTACTAACCTCTCACAATCGTGGAATCAGTAGGTATCGCGTTCCGGCGTAAAAATCAAGATACCTACCGTGACGGCCAAATTGCCATCCTGGTAGGTATCTGTATTTGCAATCTGTGAAAAATGAACCCCTAACCCCGTCCCGAAGGGCTCATTTTGCGGAGACATGGCAAACCCCAAGGGTCCATTTGGGGGCCTACAGCGTTACCGGGGCAGATTCGATCACGAAGCGGACGGAGCCGTCTTCGCCGGCGGAGCTGCCGCCGAAGGATTTGTATGCCTTGCCGGCATCGCTGATCGCTTTAACGCGCTGCTCCATGCTGTCTAAATCCGTATCAAAGAGGTCGGTCAGTTTCTGAATACCCTCGGCATCGAAACGGACCATGCCGTCGTCCAGTTTGGCAACGCCTTCGTAGAGGGCATCGGCACCGCTTGCCAGTTCGCCGGCACCGTCGGCAACCTTCTTTGTACCGTCCACCAGTGTGGCGGAATTGGATGCGAGTTCATTGCTGCCGCTAACGAGCTGCCCGGTTCCGTTGCGTAATTCGGAAGAACCGGATTTCAGCTCCGACGCACCGCTTGCCAGTTTTCCGGTTCCGCTCTTTAACTCCGATGCGCCGCTTACCAGCCTGCGCATGCCATCGCTTAAGGATGCCGCACCGCCGTTCAGCTTTTCCGTTCCGAGAGACAACTGTGATGCACCGTCAGCCACGCTGCTTGCGCCGGCTGAAAGCTTGCCGATCCCGGCACTTAAGGCATCCACATCAAGAGCTGCCTGCATCGAAGACAGGCTGTCAGCCAACTGCCCGGCCGCACCGGCCAGCTGTGATGCCGTTCCTGCTGCCAGCTGGATCGCACCCTTTGCCGCACTGATCTGCGCATTGGCTGCCTGAATGTTTCCGTTTGCCGCATCGATCTGCCCGTTCGCGGCATCGACTGTGGCCGTGATCTGTGCGTTTGCACCGTCCAGCGCACCCGCAAGGCTGCTGATGGTCGCATTTGCTGCTTCGATCTGTCCGTTTGCGGCTTCGATCTGTGCATTGGCCTGTGACTCTGCTTCCGCAACGGCCGCCGCAACCGCACCTGCGGCTTCCTCATCCAATCCGTCTGTGCTGACAGAAATGGAAACTCCACCGACCGTGCTCACACCCGATGCTTCCGGAACGCTGATTCCTTCCGCACTGACAGAATCTACCGTACCAACCTCCGAGAAGGCTGCGGCATCCAGTTTGGAAGCTAATGCATTCAAACCGTCGCGGATCTGACCCGCACCTGCTGCCGCCTGCCCCAGGCCATCCTTTAATTGTCCGAGTGCGCTCATCTGGGACTGCAGGCCCTTGATGCCGGCAGATACCTGCGCCGCACCGTCCTTTAATCCCGCGGCACCTGCGTTTACCGCACCGACACCGTCTTTTACCTGATCCGCGCCATCTGCGGCAGAACCGATCCCGTCGCTTAACGCACCGACGCCGGCATCCACCTGGTCGATCCCATCTTTCAATGATCCGACGCCGTCATCCAGTCTTCCGGCACCGTCGCTTAATTTCTGCGCGCCGCTTGCCAGTTCGCCGACACCGTTCGTATATTTTACGACACCGTCATAAAGATCGCCGGTTCCGTTTGCCAGTTCCCCGGCACCGTCCGATAACTGCCCGGCACCCGAACGAAGTTTTCCGGTACCGTCTACCAGTTCGCCGCCTGCATTTTTGAATTCCTCCATGGATTCCCGAAGATCCGGAAGTCTCATATTGGATGTATCCACGTTCTCCAGTCCCAGCGCACCCATGACATCGGAACTGACCATCGTCATCGTCATCCCCAGTTCAAAATCACTGGTATCCGCACTCACGCTCACTTCACTCGGGATCTTGATCTCATCTTCGATCTTATTCAAAACACTCTCATCCGATACCCTTGATCCGTTCAGGCTGTCGACCAGTCCCGGAAAAGCCATGCCGACAACGATATCCTTATTTCCGTCAGAGATCACGGTGCCGTTTGTTACGGCCACATTCGTGAACTTTGCATCATCCAAGATCATACCGCTCATGACCGCAAACGGTGTGTAGATCGTTTCCATCTCTCCGCCAATCTCCACCTTCTGTGTTTCGTGATTGATATAATTCAATTTGATCTCCACATGGCCGCTCTTTCCTGCCAGTTCCTCAGGCGATACGCTTTTACCGTTCAGTTTATAGGAAATCTCCACATCCACCGGCAGCGGTTTTTCCGTGGTACCCTGATAATAGATATCCTCACCCGAAGCATCCCATACCAGTTCGTCTCCCTGCTCCGTATATCCCTGTTTGCCTTTCAGGTTTTTGATATCCGTAAGGTCCGAGCTATCGATCAGCTCGCCGGACTTGCCGGAATTCTTCAGCCAGTCACTGACAACAACGGTATTGACGCCGCCGCTTGCATTGGTTTTGACATAAACGGTTTCCTGCTTTTGCGCCATCTGCGCCCCGACCGTGGAAACCGATGTCATGGCATCCATCAGGCGGTCTTCATCTGTTTTATTCTCACTGACGGTCTGTGTCGGCTCATCCTGTGATTTTGACGGCATCTCACATCCCGCCAGGGAAGCTGCTACCATCGCCGAAGTAACGATCAAAGCGATCTCTTTTGTTCTACGCATTTTCCATTCCTCCTCTTTATCTTCCGTAACACTTTATCTTCCGTAACATGTTTTCCGTTTTCTGATGATTATGGTGTTTTCGCAATTCCGATCGCACCGCGCCGCTTTCTGAAATGTTCCTTAGGCGCAAATTTCCACGAAGTCACGCAGATCAGTTTATCGAACAGCAACAGCATGGTCGGCAGCATCGTCAAGACAATGCACATGCTGATCAGCGCGCCTCTTGCCATCAGCGTACAGAGCGAACCGATCATGTCGATGTTGCTGACAAGCCCGACGCCGAACGTTGCCGCAAAAAAGCTCAACGCCGAAACAATGATCGATTTCATGCTGGCTTCATGCGCGATCAGCATCGCCTCTTTTTTATCTTTCCCGTCTGACCGTTCCTGCTTATATCTGGTCGTCATCAAAATCGCATAATCCACGGTCGATCCGAGCTGGATCGTTCCGATCACGATAGAGGCCACGAACGGGATCACGTTCCCCGTGTAATACGGGATACCCATGTTAATGAAGATCGCCAGTTCAATGACACCGACCAGGATCAACGGTAAGGATACCGACTTGAATACGCATAAGATGATCAGGAAAATCGCACCGATCGACACTTCGCTGACCGTGGCAAAATCATGATCCGTGATGCGGATCAGATCCCTGGTGCACGGTGCCTCGCCGACGAGCATCGATTTTGGATCGTATGATTTTGCAATCTCTCCGATCCGGTCGCACTGCGCATTCACCTCATCGGAGGCCACCTTATATTCCGAAACGATCAGCATCATCCGGTACTCATCGCTCTCAAGCATCTTGCGGATATCATCCGGGATCATCTCAGAGGGAACGCTCGGTCCCACGATCGAATCAAGACCCAGGATATCCTTTACCCCGTCTACCGATTTAAGTTCCGAAATCATCTGCGTCATCTGATCCGACGGCAGATTCACATCGGTCAGCAGCATATGCGTACAGTTCATTTCAAAGTTTTCATTCAGCTTCTCGTTTGCCACAATGCTCGGCAGGTCTTTCGGAAGCGTGGAATCAAGATTGTAGTAGACTGCTGTATGCTGATAGCCGAAAAACGAAGGGATCAAAAGGATCACAAACAGGATCGCAAAAATCCACGTATGGTTTACGATGAACTTAGAAACCTTTGGCAGATCCGGAAGCAGCGGTTTGTGGTGCGTCTTTTGGATGGCTTTGTCAAAAAGCAAAAGCATCGAAGGCAGGATCGTGACGCAGGAGATCACGCCGATCAGCACGCCCTTTGCCATGACGATCCCAAGATCCATGCCGAGCTTAAAGCTCATAAAGCAAAGCGCTACGAAACCGGCGACCGTCGTAATGGAACTGCCGACGACCGAAGTGATCGTATCCGCGATCGCATCCGTCATGGCGTCCTCCCTGCTGCCGTTTGATTTTGCCAGATTTTCTTCATAACTGTGCCAGAGAAAAATCGAGTAATCCATGGTCACGCCAAGCTGCAGTACCGCCGTCAGCGCCTGTGTGATGTATGATATCTCACCGAGCACGATGTTGCTGCCAAGGTTATAGATAATGGAAAGCCCGATGCCGACCAGGAAAAAGACCGGCGCCAGATACGAATCCATTGTCAGCCCCAACACCACCGTTGCCAGGATGACTGCGATCAGCACGTAGATCGGCGTTTCCTGATCCGACAGGTTCTTGGTATCGACAACGACTGCGGACATGCCGCTTAAAAAGCACTGCTTGCCTGCGATCTTGCGGATCTCTTCGATCGCCTTCATGGTACTGTCGGCGGAAGTCGTATCGGAAAACAGCACCGCCATCATCGTGCAGTCCCCGTTGTTAAATGCGTCGTAAAGCTTGTCCGGCAGCATGGTCATCGGGATCGAAAGATCCGCGAAGCTGTCGTACCAGAGCACATCCGATACGCCGTCCACCTGCTTCACATCTTCCTTCAGTTTCGCGACATCCTGTGCTTCCATGCCCTCCACG
>JAFYDQ010000103.1 GCA_017544705.1 Lachnospiraceae bacterium
GGGCTTTTTTATTGCATAAGCTCCGGACGGATGGACACAGAAAACTGGCTTGCCAGGTTTTCCGGGGACATTCGGGAATGCGGCAGAAACGAGTAAAAAAGCGATGTGGGAGTGCGTAGCACGGAGCATCGCGCAGCTTATACGATCAAGCCGCGTAAATCATGAACATCAATGCCCACCGGCATTGCATATAGAGGAGGAAACAGCATGCAGTTAGCACCTGACAAACTTCAGAACAAGATCACAGAAATCGCAGACCGTATCCATACCCTGCGCAGCATTGCGGGATACAGCGAAGAATACATGGCTCAGCGCAACGGCGTGACGGTCGATGACTATATTTCCTACGAAAACGGCGAGAAGGACCTGGACTTCGCGTTCCTCTACACCTGCGCGCAGATCTTCAATATCGACGTGACCGAGCTGATCGAGGGCTCCGCTCCTACCCTGAGCACCTACACCCTGACCAGAAAAGGAATGGGACAAAGAGTTGAGGAAGCGCACGGCATGGTCTACTACAACCTGGCCCATCGTTTCCGCCACCGTATTGCGGAACCGCTGTTTGTCACGATCAAGTATGACCAGGCTTCCGAACTGCGTCCGATCGAGTGCACCACTCACTATGGACAGGAATGCGACATTGTCATTAAGGGCTATCTGAAGGTGCAGGTCGGCGATCATATCGAAATCCTGGGTCCGAACGACACGATCTACTATGACTCTTCCACTCCGCACGGCATGATCGCGACCAACGGCATGGACTGCGAATTCTATGCAATCGTGCTGCATCCGGAAGACTTTGAGGCGCACAAGCCGCAGCAGGTGCCGGCATTTACAGTGACCAGAGAAACCGGCACGCACCGCATCTGGGAAAAATTCGTCGAACCGGTCGAATCCGGAAACGGTGTTCTTAAGAGCATTAAGTTTAAGAATGCCGACAGCTTCAATTTCGCGTATGACGTAGTGGACGCGCTCGCGGAAAAGGATCCGGACAAACTCTGCCTGATGCATGTCGGCGTGGACAAATCCGAACACAAATTCACGTTCCAGGATATGAAAAAGATGAGTGCGCGCGCTGCCAACTATTTCCGTTCTCTCGGCGTGAAGAAGGGCGACCGCGTCATGCTGATCCTCCGCCGCAACTGGCAGTACTGGCCGATCGTTGTAGGTCTCGAAAAGCTGGGGGCGATTCCGATCCCGGCTGTGGACCAGCTGCTGGAGAAAGACATTCTCTACAGGATCGACCTGGCCGGCGTGACGACTATTGTCTGCACCTCCTTTGGCAATGTTTATCAGGAAGTGGAAAGCGCAGCCGCGAAGTACGGCAAGATCCAGAACCTGATCATGACCAACGGCGCCAGGGAAGGCTGGCACGACTTCGACGCGGAATTTGAAATGTTCTCGAGCCGTTTCCCGCGTACAAAGGATACGATCTGCGGAAACGACACCATGATGATGATCTTCACTTCCGGTTCCACCGGCTATCCGAAGCTCGCCGTACACAACTGCAAATATCCGCTCGGACATTTCGTGACCGCGCGCTATTGGCAGTGCGTCAACCCCAACGGCCTGCATCTGACGATTTCCGATACCGGATGGGCGAAGTCCATGTGGGGCAAGATCTTCGGCCAGTGGCTCTGCGAAGCCGCGATCTTCGTCTACGACTTTGACCGCTTCCATGCGGACGACATTATGCCGCTGCTTTCAAAATACAAGGTCACGACCTTCTGCGCGCCGCCGACGATGTACAGAATGTTTATCAAGGAAGATCTTTCCAAATACGATCTCTCTTCGATCCAGCACGCGAGCACGGCGGGCGAGGCAATGAATCCGGAGGTCTTCAACCGTTTCCGCGAAGCAACGGGATTAAGCATCATGGAAGGCTTCGGCCAGTCTGAAACTCCGGTCATCATCGGCAACTTTGTCGGCATGACGCCCAAGATCGGTTCTCTTGGCAAACCGAATCCGGCCTTTGACGTTCACCTCATCGATGCGGACAACAACGAGGTTCCGGTCGGTGAAACCGGCGAGATCTGCGTCAGAACTTCAGAGGAAGTTCCGTGCGGACTGCTGAGTGAATATTATAGAAATGAAGAGGAGACCAATGCAACCTGGCACGACGGCTACTATCACACCGGCGATCTGGCATGGCAGGATGAGGACGGTTATATCTGGTATGTCGGCCGCGCGGATGACCTGATCAAATCTTCCGGCTACCGCATCGGGCCGTTTGAGATCGAGTCTGTCATTATGGAACTGCCTTATGTCCTGGAGTGCGGCGTTTCCCCGGAACCGGACGAACTGCGCGGTCAGATCGTCAAAGCCAGCATTGTCCTGGTCAAAGGCACCGAGGGCACCGAAGAACTCAAAAAAGAGATCCAGGAATATGTCAAGCAGCGTACCGCGCCTTACAAATATCCGCGTGTGGTCGTCTTCCGCGACGAGCTGCCTAAGACTACCAGCGGCAAGATCATCCGCCATAAACTGTAATTTTGGAGTAACACCATGGCAAAAAGCAGCAATCAAAAACTGAAACTTCTCTATCTTGCGAAGATTCTCACGGAGGAGACCGATGAAAATCACGGCCTCACTCTGGCGGAGATCACTGCACGTCTCGCGGCTCTCGATATCAATGCTGACCGCAAGACGCTGTACACCGATTTCGAGGAGCTGCGGCATTTCGGCATGGACATTATTACGGTCAAAGCGGACCGGCAGTATACTTACCGGCTGGCCTCGCGTGAGTTCGAGCTGCCCGAGCTCAAGCTTCTCGTGGACTGCGTGCAGGCGGCGAAGTTTATTACGGTGCGCAAGTCCAACGAGCTGATCAAAAAGCTCGAAAGTCTGGTAAGCCGCAATGAGGCCGTGCAGCTGCAGCGCCAGGTGCTGATTTCCGGGCGCATCAAGACGATGAACGAAAGCATTTATTACAATGTGGACAAGATCCACAGCGCGATCAATGCAAACGTCCAGATCCGCTTTAAATATTTCAATTGGAATGTCAAAAAGGAAATGGAGCTGCGCCGCGACGGCGAGTGGTACCATGTGAGTCCGCGGAATCTTGTCTGGGATGACGAATACTACTATCTCGTCGCTTTTGATTCGGATGAAAAAAAGACCAAGCATTTCCGCGTCGACAAGATGCTGCGCCTGGAGCTTACCGGTCTTCCTCGTGAGAAGGCGCCTGATGCGTCGAAGTTCGATATCAATGCTTATTCCAAGTCTCTGTTCGGCATGTTCCACGGCGAAACGGTGCCGGTCACGATTGAGGCGGACGACGGGTTTGCCGGCGTGATCATTGACCGCTTCGGCAAAGATACGATGATGATCCCGGGCAATAACGGCCGTTTCCGCTGCACTGTAAATGTCTCTGTCAGTCAGCAGTTCCTCGGGTGGATCATTTCGTTCGGGAAAGGGATGAGGATCCTGTCTCCCGCCCCGGTCGTGGAGCGTATGAAGGAGCTGCTCGGCCAGATGCAGGAACTGTACGACGGGAGTGGGGATTGATTCTCCTGCTAAGCGGGATTCTTCTACTGTTTGCTCATGTTGGGCGTTTTCGTAATAACAGCTTTTTGAATAATTCAAACCTTTTTGAATTATCTTGAAATCCGATAGAAATGCCAATGAATGGAATTCTGCGTAAATTAGTTTTCTGCTCAATCAGATATAAAAACAATCTTGAGCAGTATACCAAATAGTGCTCAGTAAAAAAACGTAGAATGGCCTAAAAATATGGTATTACCAATTTGATTTATCTTTCAAAAAAGTGACATGGTCGCTGCTTCATTTAGAAAAAACACGGCAGAATCAAGCATCTGCCGTGTTTTCGTTATGATTGGA
>JAFYDQ010000104.1 GCA_017544705.1 Lachnospiraceae bacterium
CGGGAGAAGTTTAAAGAACTGTGCGAAAGCCTCGGGGAACCGACCCTGCCGTCCCTGATCGCGGAGTCGATGGAAGAGGGACTTGCCGCGGCAGAGCAGATCGGTTATCCCGTCGTGATCCGGCCTGCTTTTACACTTGGCGGAACCGGCGGCGGATTTGCAAATAATGAAAAGGAATGCAGGGAAATCTTAAAAAATGCCCTTTCGCTTTCACCCGTCCATCAGACGCTTGTGGAAAAATCGGTCAAGGGCTTTAAAGAGATCGAATACGAAGTGATCCGGGATGCCAACGATACGGCGATCACGATCTGTAACATGGAAAACATCGATCCCGTCGGGATCCATACCGGAGATTCGATCGTGGTCTGCCCGTCACAGACATTGACCAATAAAGAGTATCATATGCTCCGGGACAGTGCCTTAAAGATCATTCGTGCCTTAAAGATCGAGGGCGGGTGCAACGTGCAGTTTGCACTCGATCCGAAATCCTTTGATTATTATCTGATCGAGGTAAACCCGCGTGTATCGCGTTCTTCCGCCCTGGCATCCAAAGCCAGCGGCTATCCGATCGCGAGGGTATCCGCAAAGATCAGTATCGGGCATTATCTGGATGAGATCTTACTTGCCAATACGCCGGCATCGTTTGAGCCGTCGCTTGACTACGTGGTCTGTAAAATGCCGCGGTTCCCGTTTGATAAATTCACGGATGCGAATCCGGAACTCGGTACGCAGATGAAGGCAACCGGCGAGGTGATGAGTGTCGGACGGACCATGGAAGAGAGTCTCTTAAAAGGGATCCGCTCCTTAGAGACCGGCGTCTGTCATCTGTACCATCATGATTTTGACGAAAGAAGCACGCAGGAGCTGCTGGAATCGATCAAAAAAGGAACCGATGACCGGATCTTTGCGATCGCAGAACTGCTGCGCCGTAAGACGCCGGCAGAGACCATCACGGAAATCACCGGGATCGATCCCCTGTTTATCCGTGTGATGCTGCATATCGTCCAGATGGAAGAGAATCTGCGCGCACACGTACAGGATCGGGAAGTATTGTATCAGGCAAAACGGATGGGCTTTTCGGATGCGGAGATCGCGACGTTATGGAATACGACGCCGCGGGAGATTTTCGCAAAAAGAAAGGAACTGGGGCTGTTCCCGTCCTACAAGATGATCGACAGCTGCGCATCGGAATTTGAAAGCTATATTCCGTACTTTTACTCCACCTACGAGGGGGAAAACGAATCGATCTGCGACCCGGGTGAGAAGATCATCGTGCTCGGGAGCGGGCCGATCCGTATCGGACAGGGCGTGGAATTCGATTATTCGACCGTGCATGCGGTCAAAACGATCCGATCCCAAGGCTATCAGGCCATTGTCATCAACAACAACCCGGAAACGGTTTCCACGGACTATACGACGAGCGACAAGCTCTATTTCGAACCGCTGACAACGGAAGACGTGATGAACATCGTGGAGCACGAAAAGCCGAAGGGGATCATCGTCACGCTTGGCGGGCAGACCGCGGTCAATCTGGCGGAATCGCTTAGTGATTACGGTGCTGTGATCGTCGGAACGGACTGTGATGCGATCGAACGGGCAGAGAACCGGGATGCGTTTGAAAAAATCCTCATCGACTTAAAGATCCCGCAGCCAAAAGGCGAGGCGGTCACAAGCGTGGAAGACGGTATCGCGGCAGCAGAAAAGATCGGTTATCCTGTTCTGGTGCGTCCGTCCTTTGTACTTGGCGGACGGGCCATGCAGATCGTTTCCAAGGAAGAGGAATTAAAGACCTACTTAAAGACTGCCGTGGAGATCGACGTGGACAAACCGGTGCTCGTGGATCACTATATCTGCGGAAAAGAAGTCGAGGTGGATGCACTCTGTGACGGGGAGAATGTGTTTGTTCCCGGGATCATGGAACTGGTGGAACGTACCGGTGTGCATTCCGGCGATTCGATCAGCGTTTATCCGCCATACAGTTTGTCTGATAAGGTGCAGGATACGATCCGTGATTATGCGAAGAAACTGGGGCTCGGGATCGGGATCCGGGGACTGTTTAACGTGCAGTTCATCGTGGATGAATCGGAAGATGTGTATATCATCGAGGTGAACCCGCGCTCTTCCAGGACCGTTCCGTTCCTCTCCAAGGCAACGGGCTATCAGCTTGCCGATATCGCAACGAAGATCATGCTCGGGGTCTCCTTACAGGAGCAGGGAGTCTTTGACCTGCATCCGAAGAAGAAACAGAGATGGTATGTCAAAGCGCCGGCATTTTCTTTCGCCAAACTGAAGGGCATGGATTCGTATCTCTCGCCGGAAATGAAGTCGACCGGCGAAGCGATCGGCTATGATGAAAAGCTGCACCGCGCGATGTACAAAGCCCTGATCTCATCGGGACTGAAGCTGCAGAATTACGGGACCGTGCTGGTGACGTTGGCGGATGAAGACAAGGAAGAAGCACTGCCCTTAGTGCGCCGGTTCTATCAGCTCGGCTTTAACATCGAGGCAACCGTCGGTACGGCCGTATTCCTGAAAGAACACGGGATCAAAACCAGGATCAGACGGAAACTGAGTGAAGGAAGCGAAGAGATCCTGCAGTCGATCCGGGCCGGCTATGTCAGTTATGTGATCAATACCCGTGCGATCAAATCGGGCGTCCATTACGAGGACGGTGTTGCGATCAGAAGATGCGCCACGGAAAACAACATTACGATGTTTACTTCCCTGGACACGGTACGCGTGCTGCTTGATGTGCTCGAAGAGCTGACGATCGGCGTTTCTACGATCGATGAATGATTTTTTGAAAAAAACGCTTGACAAGAAATGATCAAACGGTTATAGTACACAACATAAAGAGCAAAGGCGCTTTGGGTTGACCAAGGCGCCTTTTCCTTTTCTTTAAAGAACCGGAGGTTTAAAAAGATGTGCTCCATCATGGGATACCTGGGGGAAGGTATTGGCATCGAAGAATTTGAAGAACACTTTGCAAAAACCAAATCCAGGGGTCCGGATGACACCCGGATCATCGTACTGAAAAAGGGGATCTTCGGATTCCACAGGCTTTCGATCATGGGGCTGACGGATTCGGGCATGCAGCCGTTTGAGCTGAACGGCAGTTACGTCATCTGTAACGGCGAGATTTACGGATTCGAAGCGATCAAAAAAACACTTACCGGTTATACGTTCAAAAGCGACAGTGACTGCGAGATCCTGCTTCCCATGTATGAACTGTACGGGGAAAAGATGTTTGCAAAACTGGATGCGGAATTTGTCCTAATCCTCTATGATGCAAAAACGGACAGCTTTGTGGCAGCAAGAGACCCGATCGGGATCAGGCCGATGTATTACGGCTATGATAGGCACGGCGTCATGGTGCTTGCAAGCGAAGCCAAGAACTTAACGGGTCTTTGTGATAAGATCATGCCGTTCCCGCCGGGA
>JAFYDQ010000105.1 GCA_017544705.1 Lachnospiraceae bacterium
GAAGCATTCATGCTCAAAAAGGTCCGGATGCAGGACGGCGATCTTTTTGGGCTCGCGTGCAACGACCCGGAGGAAGATTATTTTGAGTTCAAGCTGCTGCCGATCGGTGAGAATACCTTTGGTAGAGCGAACGGTAACGTGAAGATCACGTTCGGCGACAACTGCCTTGTCATCGATGGAATCACCTGTAAAAAGCAGTAAGCGGTACATCAAAAAATTCCAGTTTGTCGATTGGAATCATCTCGTACACGAATTACCCATCTCGTAGCAGTATATGGCAAATGACAATTTCCTGAAATGCTGCAGATAACGGAGAAAGGAGAAGCCGATGATTACAGATTCTTTTGATGATAAATCCCCTGCCAAGATCAATATAAAGAAAAACGAGAACGCCGTTCAGGTTGATGCGGTCATTTACACATTTTCAGAGGAAGTTGAAAAATACGTGATCGCTCACTATGACTGCGAGATAGTAGGAGAATACGCGATGGCTTGCGGGGCCACTTCGGTATATGTCCTGAAATACCATGGCAAAACATTCGGCTTCTACAGGACTTGGGTAGGGGCTCCTGCCTGCATAGCACCGATCGAGGAATTATCGACTGTTCTTGATACTGACAAGATCATCCATTTCGGCGGAGCGGGATGTCTCAACAAAGAAATCGCCAGAGGAAAGGTTATGATCCCAACGGAAGCCTACAGAGACGAAGGGACATCCTACCACTATGCACCTGCATCAGACTACATCCGGATCAGGAACCATGATGTTGTAAGGGCTTTTATGGAAGAGAACAATATCCCTTGCGCTTTGGGCAAGACCTGGACTACAGACGCCTTCTACCGGGAAACTGTAAACAACTTTGAAAAGCACAAGACAGACGGCTGTATCTCGGTTGAGATGGAAGGCGCGGCTGTGCAGGCAGTCTGTGATTTCCGCGGACTGGAAGTTTACATGTTCTTTACAAGTGGGGATCTGCTGGATGCCCTGGAATGGACCGACAGAAGGGAAAAAGGACAGATCAAACATACACAGCATGATCCGGGGCATTTTGACATTGCACTTGCGCTTGCAGAGTATGTGGTAAATCTGTAACGACAAATTCCTGTTTGCTGATATTCATCTTACGTTGAAGGAACCGGGAGCTTGCCCGTCGGATATCTTGAAGTGGTTTTTGTCTCCGAAGGATATCGGAAGAAGGGATATGCCGCGGAGCTGATGTCGGAATGCGAGAAATGGGCAAAAGAAAAAGGCTGTACCGAATTTGCAAGCGACTGCGAACTTGACAATATTGACAGCCTGCGGTTCCATATGGCGATGGGATTCGAGGAAGCCGATCGGATCATTTGCTTCAGAAAGGATCTATAGATTCACGTGTTTCGAACACGGAACGGATCCGAAACGATATGCGAAGATGACGTTTTTTATCCGACACGTTATACAATAAAGCGCCGGAGCCCGATCGGAAGCGAACGACGACGTATCCCCGACCGGAGCCGGGGACGGGATGCGGCTGTGACGACATGACTTGTGAGGACAACGGGAGGAGCATATGAGGCTTATTGAACTGACGCTGCCCGACGCCGACAGGACGGCGGGATTGATCGCGGCATTCCGCGTGACGCTGAACGCCCTTCGCGGGATCGCGTCCGCACCGGATATC
>JAFYDQ010000106.1 GCA_017544705.1 Lachnospiraceae bacterium
ACAAAACCGTTATCATCATAGAACACCGTGTAGAAGACGTGCTCTACCGGCATGTCGACCGCATCATCGTCATGGACGAGGGCCGCATCGTTGCCGACATGAATGCCAATGACCTGCTTGCGGCAAATGTCCTGCCGCCGCTCGGCATCAGGGAGCCGCTCTACGTAACGGCACTGCGCTATGCGGGGGTAGAGGTCACGGCGGACTTAAGGCCTGAGAGCATCGAAACGCTGGATATCGACCGCGTAAGAGACAAGGTCCGTGCCTGGTTTGCCGCGCAGCCCCCTTTAAAATCTGCTCCGAAACGGGAGGAGATCCTGCGCGGTGAAGAGATCCGGTTTGCGTATAACCGGGATAAGGAAATTTTGCATGGGATTGATTTTTCCGTGAGTGCGGGAGAAATGGTTGCCATCGTCGGAATCAACGGCGCCGGAAAAAGCACGCTGGCCAAGGCGATCTGCGGCCTCGTGAAGAATGTGAAGGGCAAATTCTATTTTGAGGGCCGCGATATCAGCGACCAGACGATCAAGGAGCGGGCACAGGACATCGGTTATGTGATGCAGAACCCGAACCAGATGATCTGCAAGCAGATGATCTATGACGAAGTCGCGCTGGGACTGATTTTGCGCGGATTCCCGGAAGAAGAGATCAAAACGAGAGTCGAGGCGGCGCTGAAAACCTGCGGACTCTACCAGATGCGCAACTGGCCGATCTCGGCCTTATCCTTCGGGCAGAAGAAGCGCGTGACGATCGCCTCGATGCTGGCTCTGGAACCGAAGATCCTGATCCTTGATGAGCCGACAGCCGGGCAGGATTACCGCCATTACACGGAGATCATGGAATTCTTACGGTCGCTGAATGAAAGCGGCGTCACGATTCTGATGATCACACATGACATGCATCTGATGCTGGAATATACGGAGCATGCGATCGTCGTCTGCGACGGAAAGATCCTCTACGATGGCTCGAGCGTGCATGCGCTCACCACGCAGGAGATCGCCGACAAAGCCAACCTCAAGCTGACCTCGCTCTACGACCTCGCCCGCGGCTGCGGCATCGCCGCCACGCAGGAGTTCGTGAAGCACTTCATCCGCTACGAGCGCGAGCAGCGGACGGATTCACAGAGTACATAGAATTGATGCGATTTCGGCGGAACACCTTTTGAGTATTTGTCGAATATTGCAAAGCAATGTTCGACGTAACGCGTCAAAGAGCGAGACGAGAAAGTGTCGTTCCGACGAAATGGAGAAATTGTATGAACACAAAATTGTTCGACTATGTCGAGCGCCACAACTTCATATACGATCTGTCGGGCGTCACGAAGTTCCTCTGCTTCATGATCGCCGGCGCCGCTGTCATGTTCACGTACGATATCCGTGTTATGGTCGTGGTTTTTGTGGTTTCGATCATCGCGTTCCTGCTTTCGCAGATCACCTTCAAACAGATCCGGCTCATGGTGATCTATGTGGCAATCTTTATCGCGATGAATGTGATTTTGACGTTTCTGTTCAGCCCGCAGTACGGAGTCGAGATCTACGGCACGAAGCATGTGATCTTCGAGCTCACCGAGCGCTATACCTTAACCTGGGAGCAGGTGATGTACCAGGGCAGCAAGGTCATGAAATACTTAGCGATCATCCCGCTTGGCATGATCTTTATCCTCGCAACGCATCCCTCCGAGATGGCCTCCTCCATGAACCGGATCGGGATCCCCTACAAAGCAACCTACGCGCTGGCGCTAACCCTGCGCTATTTCCCGGATGTGATCCGCGATTACCAGGACATTTCCGTTGCCCAGCAGGCCCGCGGCCTTGATATGTCGCACAAGGAGAAGTTCACCAAGCGCCTGAAGAATATCTTAAACATCTGCATCCCGCTGATCTTCACAACGCTCGATCGTATCGAGCTGATCAGCAATGCCATGGACTTAAGAAGCTTCGGCATGCATAAGAAACGCACGTGGTACTGCGCAAAGAAGCTGAACGCGAAAGACTACCTCGCGCTCTTCATCTGCATCGCGCTCCTCGCCCTCTCGATCTACATGATCATCTTCGTGAACCACTCGCGCTTCTACAATCCGTTTACGTGATTTTTACGCTACCGAAGCCCCATGACCGTGCAATTTCACGGAATTGCATCGAAACCATCGCCGGCCAAGCGCTTCCGATGCAATTTTGACCCCGGAAAGAGTGGCCATACATCGAATTCGTTGCCAGCCAAGCGCTTCCGATGCAATTTTGACCCCGAAAAGAGTGGCTGTGCATCGGGATGAATGATTGAAACGCGTTTCCGATGTATAAGGCCCAGAAAGCAGTGTGATTTTGCATCGGGATGAATGATTGAATCACGTTTCCGATGCAATGGCCCCGAAAACAGGGGTGATTTTGCGAAATAATCAGCGAAAACAGGCAAACACAGTGAGGAAAAAGATATGACCGACCATACAAAGCCAATTCTCGTCTTCCAGACGGATTTCACCTACAAGGAGGGGGCGGTGTCCTCGATGTACGGCGTGGTGAAGAGCGTCGACCGCACGCTTGAGATCATCGACGGCACGCACGAGCTGCCGCAGTATGACATCTGGTCGGCGTCCTACCGCTTAAACCAGAGCCTGAAGTTCTGGCCTGCGGGCACGATCTATGTTTCCGTCGTGGATCCCGGTGTCGGCACCGCAAGAAGAGCCTGCGTCGCCAAAATCACGGGCGGCTACTATGTCGTCACCCCGGACAACGGCTCGCTTACGCACATCGCGCGCGACCTTGGCATCGAAGAGGTGCGCGAGATTGACGAAACCGTCAACCGCCTGCGCGGCAAGGATACCGAAGGTGTCGCGATTTTTCACGGAAGGGATCTCTTCGGCTATACGGCAGCGCGCCTGGCAAGCGGCATCATTGATTATGAAGGCGTCGGACCGGCCTATCCGGTTTCTGAGATCGTAAAGCTCCCGCTTCCTAAGCCAATCGCAGAAAACGGCAAAATCACGGGCATCATCGAGATCGATGACCCGAATTTCGGCAACGCATGGACCAATATTCCGCTGAAGATGATGCAGGAGAACGGCTTTTCCTACGGGCAGAAGCTGCCGGTTGAGATCAGGAACGGGAATGAAGTGATTTTTGCGCAGGAAATTCTGTTTGATAAAGCATTCGGTTGTGTGGAAAAAGGAGAGCCGATCCTTTATAATAATGAATTGATGAACGCGGCTTTTGCGGTATGCATGGGTTCGTTCACACAAAAGTACAATGTATCTTACGGCGGCGACTGGACGGTTACGATCGGCTAGCTGCCACCGGTCAGATAAAAAAGAGGGTTTATTTACAAAGGAGGTAGGATTATGGATTGGAAGAAATGTTGGAAGTTCGGAACGAAAACGATTGTTGCGACAGCACTCGGTGCCGCGATTTTCCTGGTACTGAACATGTTTGTAAAGGTGCCGACGGGTATTCCGGAGACACAGGTGCAGACCTGCTACGGCGTATGTGCGTTTTTTGCGGCTCTCTTCGGTCCCATCAGCGGCGCACTGATCGCGTTTATCGGCCATGCGCTGGGTGATGCGATCTCTTACGGTTCCGTATGGTGGAGCTGGGTAATCGCCAGCGGTGTTGCCGGCTGCATTTACGGTTTTGCATATGCCAAACTCAATGTGGACGAAGGCGTTTTCACAGGCAAAGACATCGTATTCTTTAACGTTGTACAGATCATCGGCAACGTAATCGCATGGATCGTAGTCGCTCCGGTTCTGGATATCGTGATCTACAGCGAGCCTACGAACCTGGTATTCACGCAGGGCGCGGTTGCTTGCATCTGCAACGTGGTTTCCGCAGGCGTGATCGGCACATTGCTGCTGTTCATCTACGCAAAGACCCGTTCCACAAAAGGCAGCCTGAAGAAGGAGGATTGATCATGTCGGATAAAGACATCATTTACAGCATTCCGGATGATTACAAGCCGATCAGCATGTGGGGATATTTCTGGTATCAGATCTTATTCTCGATTCCCGTGATCGGGACCATCATCCTGATCTTCAAGGCCATCGGGGCGTCCAATAAGAATGTGCGGAACTTTGCACGCTCGTATTTCTGCGTTTTGGTCCTTGTCCTGATCATCGCAGGAATTCTCTTGGCAACAGGTGTGCTGGCCGGAATCATGGGCTGAGTCAAAGATATGATCAAAACAAAACGGGAATGATGCTGCCTTCGCAGTGCCATTCCCGTTTTTTATCGTATTTTTACGGCGCACGAGCGCACCAGTGGCGCACTCTTCATTCTTCTTTCTGCACCATTTGCTCATTCTTCTTTCAACAGATACAGATTCCCGGAATTGTTGGAGCAGATGCATTCATACTCCTCATCCACAATGGCAAACAATGACGGGATCTCATCGCCAAACGAATCTCTGATCACCAGCCATTTCGGCGGCGTCTCGCGCAGATATTCGGTCAGCTCATCCTCGATCGTCGGATCGAGCGCAATGAAAAACTGCAGATTGACCTGATACGGGTTGCAGGGCAGGATCTGATTGGCCTCAAACCACGTCATGTCGATCGAAAACGAGAAGACCTGGTCGCGTTCCTGCTTCGGGATCAGCGTCGCCAGATCGCGCGCGTCCAGATAATCGTTCTCATACCAGACATTGTCATGCCGCTCGTGCAGAAACGTATTAATGGTATCAAGGCTCGGGTGCGCGAAGAAATAAAGCATGACCGCGAGCAGCGCCAGACAGACAAACTGCCGAACATTGCTGAACAGGATCAGCGGATCGTACATCCTAAGGAACACGGCTAACGCCAAAGTCAAAACCGGAAAGACCGTCGTAAAGTAATAAATGAACGGCACGCCAAGGTGCAGCAGGATATAAGTAACGGCTGCTATTGAAAGCAGGAGGACCTGCATGCGGCGCCCCAGCTTCTTCGGGTGGAACAGCGCGAAGAAGAAGGCAAAATAAGCCCCGAACGTCTTCATCTCCCAGTCTTTGTTAAACGGTTCGGAAAAATCAACCGACCGCTTCATCGCAAATTCAAACACACAGTAGAGCATTCGCGGGATCGCGTGATGGTAGCCGAAATACACGAAAATTGGCGCCGCCGCGATGATCACGCCAAGCAGAGACAATCCCAGATATTTTAATAACGCCCGCCATTCTTTGTCGAGAAGATCATTCAAAGCCACCGCGATCACAACGCCCGCGATCGGTGCGGCGACCGTGATTTTTGCAAACATGATGATCCCGAAGCAGATGCCTGTAATGAGCGGGACGTAGTTTGGCATATCGTTGAAATGCAAAGCGAAAGGTGAATCATCCTTGCGAAGTGCCGCGCGCACCGTGAGGAACACCACCAGCAGCGATAGCGGCAGCATGTATTCTTCCAGCGTGTTTCCGCCCCAGAGGATGCCGATATGCATGAACAGAATGATAATGAGGATCGCCGCAGACCGCAGCCGGTTCACAAACAGGCGCGAGATTTCCCACATCAGGATCATCGAAGCGGTTAAGAACGGAATCTCTATGATCCAGATCCCGAGGCGGTCCGTGTGGATGAACTGCCCCAAAGCCTCCAGAAAGAAGAAGTAAGGTCCCTTTAAATCAAAGAAATCCACATACGGAACCCATCCCTTAGTGATACCTCTGCCGGCCATCGAGAAAAATGACGCATCACAGCCGTACCAGTGCGTATACAGTGGACTTTCCCACAGCGAGAAAGCCAGCAGAAACAGGACGGCCGTGACCAGAAATATGGGGTAACAAATGAGGCGTTCTTTCTTTGACATGCAGTTCTCCAATACTTTCGAATTCCGCTTCAGAACACATCCTCGACTCGCTCTGCAACGCTCACTCGGATGGTTCTGCAACCGGAATTCTGTAACTGCTTTAAGTATACCATACTTCTATGTCAAAGCGCAGAATATATATGTACAGTGTACATGTTCTATAGTATAATTAATTAACTGATAACAATGCATCAGAGAGGGGTACGTATGAACGGAGAAGAACTGGATTTAAGGGAGCAGGCGATCGAGCAGTACACACCGGACGTGGAGAAGCTGGTCCGCTATCTGTCATGGCTCAAGAAGCAGACGGCCGAGACGGCCACGAGCTACTACGACGGAGAAGGCAAGGAAACACTGCTGCAGATTCCCGTTTTTGATTCGACGTTGCTGAACTTTGTGAAGGAAGCGGAGAAGACGCAGTTTATGACGAAGAATTATCCCTATGTCTACTCGCGTTTCCGGATCCGCTCGCATGAAGATGAGATCCGGCTTATGCGGACCGCAAACGTCAAGGATATCGACATTTTCAAGGGCATCTTAAGTAAATACGTGCTGGAAGGCAAGCGCAGACCTTCCGCGTGGAGAGATGCGATCGCGGAAAACATCTTCGTGACAGCGGTGGAGTGTTTGGACGAGATCGTCCTTCAGAAAGTCTTCAGGCAGGGCTGAGTGGCAAAGCTGAGAGCCGGGGCTGAGCACGGTTCGACCAATCGACGGAAATACAGATCAAATCGATGAAACACAGATCAAAAGGAAGCGCAACGCTTCCTTTTTGTGAGAAATTCCGCAAGAAGAATTGATAAGCGGAATTGATAAGGAGAGAATCATGGAAAAATCACGGAAAATAAGAACAACCACCACAAAGCGGATCAGCCTGCTCGTCTGCGCAAGTTTGCTGGCGGGGCTGCTTCTTTCCGGTTGCGGCCTTTTTGGAAAATCGGTTCCAAACCCGAACTGCGGCATGTACGAAGCGGTATCGGCAACGGCCTACGGCATGGAAATGGATATTACCGACATGTTCGATGACGGCGTGCAGATCGAGCTCAAGGAAAAAGGCAAGGCGAAGTTCTATTTTTCCGGCGAAGACTATAACCTGAAGTGGAAAGTCGAGGATGACGGTGATTTTGAAGCGGAAGGCATCGGCGTTGAACTCGAAGGAAAGCTCTGGAACGGCGAGCTCTACTTGGAAGACGTGATGGATTCCGGCATTGATATCAGGTTTGTCTGCGAAGACCTCGTAGATCAGGATGCAGACGACCAGGCTGGCGATGCAGACGCCGGCGCCGGTAAGCCCGGCAAGGGCGGCAAGAAAAAACCCGGCGCTCACTTGGAAAACCCCGCGGATGCGACAGAAGCAGACGGCGCGGCAGACGGCGGAAAGAACGGCAAGCCCGGCAAGAAAGGCAAGGGCCGCTTTGGCGGTGACGACGGCGCAGAAGAAGGCGTGATCGGAGCAGACTACGTCGCGGCGAATGATTTTGTAGGCGACTGGGAAGGTTTTATCGTGATCGACGAGGAAGAACTGCCGGACGAGTGGACGGACCGCATCACGCAGGTCTATGCAAGATTTCTGTTCGATGAAAAAGGCAACCTGCAGACCTACCTGCGCGACATGTTCCCGGAGGACATCTATTTCAGGAACCTCGATGCGCAGCTTGGCGAAGCCGGCACCGTGATCAACTGGGAAGGCGAATTTATGGACGGCAGCTTCAGCGGCCGGATGGAATCGCCGGAGAATGGCATGATCACGATGGAAGCGGATGTGGTTGACAACAACGGCAGCAAGATCGGCTCATTCCGGCTGTTTTTGCAGCATCTTGATACCGACTGGCCCTCCGGCAAGACGTTAAACCTGAATAAGATGGCGACCGTCGGCTATGATGTGGTCATCCAGAACATGGGCAAGCTTTCCGGCATGAGCTTAGAAGACCGCCTGTCAGAGTGGGCCAAAATCATGCCCGGCGGTTCCGTGAACATCAGGCAGCTGCCGGATGCGGAACTCTTCACGACATCCGATTACAACAGGATTTGGTAGGAGAATCACAATCATGGCAATCGAAGATTTCAACA
>JAFYDQ010000107.1 GCA_017544705.1 Lachnospiraceae bacterium
CAGGTATCGGAGGCACGCAGTCCGGTCGCTGTACAAACCGAACCGACCATATGCATGTCGCAGGAACTGGAAGGCACATTGTCGACCGCAAAGATCTCGGAGTGCGCACTGCCGTCTGCATCACAGAGCCCGGGCACCGCGAGTTTGCCGGATTTGGAGCAGACCGTAGCGGAGGTGATCCCTTCCGGCTGCTCGAAAGTCTTGTATTCCAGATCTTCATGGATCCTGCTCATGCATGCACGCCATAAACTCTTGGCGATATTTGTTTCCGTTTTGCCCATGTGCACGTTATTGTCATAACCGGCCCATGCACCGCAGGTATAATACGGTGTGAAGCCGCAGAACCATACATCCACATCTTTACTGGTCGTACCGGTCTTACCGGCGATTCCCATATTACCGAAATTTACTCTGCCGCCGGTACCCTTTGTAACAACGTCCACCATGGCGCTTGTCAGCAGATAAGCAGTTGTTTCTTTGATAACCTGACGCGTCTGCGGGTGATTTTCCAGCAGCACATTTCCGTCATGATCGAGTACCTTCGTATAGAAAACAGGCTTGGTGTAAGTACCGCCGTTGGCGATCGTCGCATATGCGGCCGTGATCTCCAGGTTGGTCACACCGTCTGTAACGCCGCCGAGCGCAAGAGCCTGTGTGATATCTGAAGAAATCGAACCATCCCATTCCGTGCGCCTCTCGACAAGCGTTGTAAAGCCGAAGTTCTGAAGATAGTCAAATCCGAGCTGCGGACCGATGTCCGTCAGCGTTTTGACTGCCACGATGTTCAGCGACTGTTCGATACCGTAACGCACGGTACAGATCCCTTTGTAACCGGTGTCATACCAGTTGGATACCGGGCGTCCGTTTGCATAGGAGAAGGGCTCGTCGACCTGGGTGCTTGCCAGTGTAAATCCTGCAGAATCAAGCGCGGGTGCATAAGCAGCCAGAACCTTGAAACAGGAACCGGGCTGACGTTTCGTGTTGGTCGCACGGTTCAGCGTGAGCGATGCAGCTTTGGTACCGCGTCCGCCGACGATCGCTTTGACTTCTCCGGTATGATGATCCATCAGCGTCAGGGAAGCCTGCGGCTGCGGCGTGATCGATTTGGTCTCCGCCACGAATTTGTAACCGGGCTCCTGGATGAAAGCTTTGTATTCCTCGATTTTTGCTTCCGCATCTTCCTCACTGTCAAAGATCATATTAAAAGTCGGATCTTCCTGTTTGAAGTGACTCTCGAATTTTTCCTTACTGAAGTTGACCATTTCCCCGTCGGCATCCTCGTAGGTAACCTGATAAGTCAGGAGCCATTTGACACTTTCGGGATAGTTTTCGGGGTTGGCAAATTCTTCGTCGCAGATGCGCTGCAGCGCGCGATCCTGTGTGGTAAAAATGCTCAAGCCGCCGCTGTAGAGTGCGTTGTAAGCCTGCGTGTAACTGTATCCTTTGATCTCCTGCAGATCGCTCAAAACCTGATCGGTCAACTCATCGACAAAGTAGGTGTAGATCGTGTTCTTTTCGGTCTCTTCGTTGACGTTCTTGATGCGCGAATAAACATCGTCCGCCATGGCTTCATCAAATTCCGTCTGCGTGATATAACCCTGGTCGCGCATCTTGCGAAGCACTTCTTCGCGCCTGCCGGCGTTGTTTTCCGGATGCGTGATGGGATTCCAGCGGGACGGGTTCTGCGTGATGGAAGCGATGACCGCGGACTCCGAGATCGTCAGCTCGCTTGCCGGTTTGCCGAAATACCGGTTTGACGCAGCCTGCACGCCGAGCGTACCCTGACCTAAGTTGATCGTATTGAGGTAGTTCTCCAGGATCGTATCCTTATCCATGTTTTTCTCAAGCTGGATTGCGCAGTACTGCTCCTGGAATTTTCGTTTGAACTTCTCAATCTTGCTGGACTCGCTCGTCCACGAAGTGAAGACGTTGTTCTTTAAGAGCTGCTGCGTGATCGTCGATGCACCCTGCGACAGATCGCCGCTGAGAAGCGCGGTCACACCGGCACGCATGATACCCTGGATATCGATACCGTTATGGGTATAGAAACGCTCATCCTCGATCGCAACAAATGCATGCTGCGTGTGCTCGGGGATCTTATCGAGCGTTACATAGATTCTGTTGGAATTCTCTGCCACCAGTTTGGTGATGGTGTTGCCTTTGTTGTCGTAGACCGTCGTGGAAAAACCGGCCGGTGATACATCCACATCCGTGACATCCGGCGCCGTATCGATGACACCCATGAAAATACCGACACCGCCGCACAGCCCGATCACTGCGAGTGCCACTGCGGCAAAGACAACGATCTGAAAGATGATGATCGCAATGGATTTTCCCATCCGCGTAGTCGCAGAATTCAATGCTCTCTGCCGCTGACGGATCCCTGCTCTTCCGTAATTCATAACCAAATAACTCCTTGTTAATCAGCCGCATCCTGCGGCGGTATTCCCCTCTTATGGATGTTTCCGTTTTGCCGGGTCGCATCCCATCCATATAGTATAGCAGAAAATCATGTAAATAGGTAGAGGAAAGTTCGGTGTTTGATTTTTACAAAAATAGAAGAAAACCTAGACTTTTGTCGGTAGTGAAAACTTCCTGAGCGTGATATGGTGTTCCTAAGATTGGTTTTTTGTGGGGTGTTTTTTGAGAAAGGAGACCGGCTATGAAGAAAAGAAATCGTAGATCACTGACGGCAGCAGGCCTTGCACTGTTTCTGATCCTCTCATCGGCTTTGACACCGATCAGAGCCTATGCCATGGAAAATGTGCTGCCTGATGCATATGCTGCAGAATTTGACGCATCGCTTCTAAGCGGAGCGGATGCGTCATCCGTCGCGGATCCTGCCAATGAGTCCGGAACCGTTTTTTTCACGGATGAAATGGACGATCCGGCAGAGGCGCAGGATGCGGAAGAGATGCAGCCTAAGGATGATACGCAGGATCAGGCGCAGCCTGAGGCGGATGAGATGATAGAGACTGCGGATGACATCGACGGAGATGACGGTGCGTCGGAAGAGACTTTGGATGCAACCGGTGCTTTGGAAGGAGAGAAAGCAGGAGAAGGCATCGAAGATACTGAAGACACCGGAGAAGAACTGCCGCCCGAGGAGTCGCTTGAGGTTACCGACGGAGAGGATGAACAACTGGGTTATATCTATCCGGAGGAGAAGAAATACTACATCACGTTTGTGGCGGAAGTGGACGGCAAGCAGGTCAGGCAGGTTTATGAGAATAACAAAACATCCTATTTTTATCTCGATGAACTCCTGAATCCCACACAGCTGAACAATGTTGTGACCATCGGCGGTATGAAAAATACCGTGACCGGCTGGAGGATCTACAGAGACGGCTGGACCCATTATATAGCCAATAATGATTATCTGAGTGGAAGGGATGCGATCATTAGCGGCTATCAATTTGAACCGAAGGAAGACTACCTGATCGTTGCAAAGCTTATTCATCCCGTGACGGAGAGCGGTTCTTTGATGGTGGAAACGATCCCGGC
>JAFYDQ010000108.1 GCA_017544705.1 Lachnospiraceae bacterium
CGGCTCTTTCTCAAATTCCTCCGGCCGCATCTGTGTCAGCACGTAGCGCACGGACAATGTATAACCGGTTGCTTTATCGAGTGCCTCGGGAACGATCTCACCGCTTTCTGCGGCTGCAACCAGTGCTTCCCTGACTGCCTCGTAATTGCCTGTCTTATAGAAGTAAGTCTTCCCTGCATTGACCGCTTCGATGATCGCCGCGGGATCATCCGTCTCAACGATCAAGGCGATCGTCTCTCCCGCTTCCGGAACCGCATCTATCGTCGACACATAAGCCGGCACCATGCTCGCGCCTGCAGCCTGCTGCATAAGTTCTTCCGCATCAACGGAAGGATCCGCAACAAACAGATTGAATCCGCGATCGGATTGCGCTGCGGCATCCTCTGATGCATTCTGATAGCCCAGTAACAGGCTCATGCCCGTCGCATCCCTTGACCAGCCGCGCAGGGTTTTTAACATTTCCATGCCGGATGCCGGAGTTACGAAATTCGCATCCGAGAAAAACATGCCGGACAGGCTCTTCTCCGCAAAAGACTGCGCGAACACTTTCCCGGCTACCGTGACTTTTCCTTTATTACAAAACTGCTCCGGTGTGGTCAAAATCAACAGCTCCGCTTTCTGTGCATTCGACAGCACAGCCAGCTTTTCCGTGACTTCCGCCGGATAATCTGCGGCATAGATGTTGCCGGTAAGCGATTCACTGTCGGCTTCCGGATCCGCATCCGAAGCAGCCGGATCGTCATCAACATCTTCTGCCATAAGATCGCGGGGCAGTTCGATATCCGATACATCCATCTGTTCAGAAACCGTCTGCGGAACCGTATAAGTCGGCTCGTGCGATTCTTCCGCCCAGACAAATGATTTTAACAGCACAAAAATCGCAAGTGCGATGCCCGCAAGAATTTCCAGGGCGATCCAGATTTTTAAGGTCAGGAATTGTTTCATCTGTCGGTTCTTCTCTCAGGCCCCTCAGGTCTGCCTGCGACAAAATTCTCGTTCGCTAATGCGGACGAAGCCTTACGGATTTCTTCCAGATCCATCTGCATCTTCACTTCGCCTCTGATATCGGCCTTCGGCGTTGCGTTTTCTTCCTTGCCGTAATACTTTCCGTAATACCCGCCATAGTACTTTCCGTAGTACTTGGACTTCTTCATATCAACTTTATTCAATACCGCACCCAGGATCTTCACGCCGGATGCGTCCAGTTGCTTTTTCACGTTGGCCGCGGCTTTGCTGGAAACTTCGCCCTGCGAGATCACAACGACCGCACCGTCACACTCTTTGGCAATGACCGCGGCATCAATGGCCGCCCCCAGAGGTGCACAGTCGATCAGCACATAATCGAAACGGCTTCTGACCGCATGCACAAGACGCGGGAAATATTTATTCTCAAGAAGCTCCGTCGGATTCACGACCGCCGGTCCCGCAAAGATCATATAAAGCTGCGGAAACTGCGTCTGGTATACGACCTCTTCCAGATCCATCTGACCCGAGAGAAAATGTGACAGTCCGTGCACCTTTCCGCCGTCCGTCCGTTTTGCTTTATGACGTCCGACAAGCACCGATTTTCTCATATCGGAATCGATCACGAGCACCATGTTGCCGGCATCCACAAGGGAGCGCGCAAGGTTCATGACGACCGTGCTTTTTCCTTCGTTGGGCATCACGCTCGTAAATAAAATCGTTTTGATATCGTCCCCGCAGAAGCGGATGTTCGTGCGCAGTTCACGGAGCGACTCACGCATCGTATTGCTCTGTTGTTTGATCTCGTTCAGTTTGACTTGATGCATGCGCCTAGAACTCCTCCGCCTCTTCGATCGGCAGCATCGCAAGAACCTTCAGGCCGACCTTGTTCTCGATATCCTCCGGTGTTACCAGATCGTCATTAAACAGATACGACAAAATCACAAGCACGCTTGCGATCGCAAAGCCTGTCAGGAATCCTACCGCCGCAAAGAATACCACCCCGTGGCTGACCGGTTTTCCGTCCGCATAACCACCCTGAACAAGGTTTGGCGGATCCTGGTCCATTTTCTCCGCGATAAAGTCAGCCGCCACTTCGGCGATCTGGTCGCAGATGACTTTGGCTCTCTCCGGATCCTCATCCTGCACGACGATCTCGATGAAGCGGGTGTTGTTCGGGTTCTTAACCTCAACCTTCTTCTCGAGTTCTTCGTAATCTTCGGGAAGGCTTAAATAATCGATCACTTTTTCGAGTACCGGACGACCCTTTGTGACGATCAGGTAGTCCTGCGTTAAGTTCGCGCCGGTCTGCAGATCGGCAAGGCTTGTGATCGAAGTACTCTTGGTCAGCACGTAAAGCAGGGCATTGGATTCATAGACCGGATTCATGAAGAAATACCGGTAGGAAAAAGCAACCGCCGCTGCCAGAATCGCAGACAGCAACAGCGCCTTCCAATGCGCCAGCAGTACAAAGGCAAGTTCCCGTAAGTCGATCTCTATTTCGTCTGTCTTAAATCCCTGTTCGTTCAAAATCTATCCCTCAAAATCGTTGCTTAAGATCCGGAGCGGATTCTGTGCAAATAATTTCCATGCCATATCCCAGCCGTATTCCTTGGCGATGTGATCACGGCACTGCTGCATGTGACTTTTCCGGCTGGTAACGTTATGCGCATCGGATGCCACGATGTCGGCAAGATCGTTTTTTAAGATCTGTTTGCATGCCTTCTTATAATGTTTCCCGTCCTTGCCCAGAATACTGTCCGCATTGAGCTGGACCATGGCGCCCATGTTCCTGCA
>JAFYDQ010000109.1 GCA_017544705.1 Lachnospiraceae bacterium
CATGCCCTCTCCCTCGGTCAGTGCCGCATAAGTCAGTTTCAGGCGGTCATAGTTGCCGTCACGATCCATCGCATAATATCTGCCGTGGATCGATGCGATCTCGCCAAACCCGAGTTCTCTCATCCTGGTCTGCAGGGTATGCACGTATTCCAGTCCGGTTCCCGGAAAAACATCCCTGCCGTCAAGAAAGCAGTGAATATAGACCTTCTCCAGTCCTCTTCTCTTCACCATGTCCAGTAATGCAAACAGATGGGCAATATGGGAATGCACCCCGCCGTCGGAAAGCAGCCCGAAAATATGAAGATTGGAATCCTTACGAAGGCTGTGATCGATCGCATTCAAAAGCACTCTGTTTTCCGCAAATGTGCCTTCCCGGATCTCACCGTTGATCCTGGTCAGTTCCTGGTAAACAATACGTCCGCCGCCGATATTAACGTAGCCGGTCTCGGAATTGCCCGCCTGACCGTTCGGAAGGCCTACTGCCATGCCGGATGAAAGGCATCTGACATACGGATATTCTTTTTTCAGGCGGTCAAGAACAGGGGTTTTGGCTTTAAGTACGGGATTTCCTTCTCTCGGTGCAATGCCATACCCGTCTATGATCATGAGAACCGTCGGTTTCTTACGCATATCTTCTCCCAACAAAAACCGGCTTAAACTAAGCCGGCTTTTTTTGCTTCATCAAACATATCATAAATGGCGATCTTGTTGGAGTCCTGTTCCGTCATTCCCACGAAAGTCGCTCCGTAAACATTTTCATCTCCGCTGTTATCGAGCCGTACCAGATTGACAAATGTGTGGATCACTTCTTTTGTCCATATCGTTAATTCGGCTTCGTATACGGAATTGATCTCCAATACCTGATCACACTTGAATCCGAGTCCGTTAGTGGAAAGATCGATGATATCCACCGGGATCAGATCGTGCTTTCCGGAATCGATCCGGTTCATGACCAGATGCGCATCCAGTATCAGTCTCTTCGCTTTTCTTTTTTCATCCATAACGCAATCCCCCTTTGCATCATCTGCTGACATTTGTATCATATATGATTTTGCAGTCAGTTACAAGTGCAATTTAGCGTACGTGATCCGTGATGAAACAGGCATCTCCGAAGGAGAAAAAGCGGTATTTTCCGGCAATGGCATGCTCATATGCCGCCAGAATATGCTCCCGCCCCGCAAGCGCGGATACCAGCATCAACAGCGTGGATTTCGGAAGGTGGAAATTGGTCAGCAGGCAGTCCGTGATCTTAAACCGGTAGCCGGGATAAATAAAGATATCCGTATCGGCGCTGCATGCCTTAATCCTTCCCGCATCATCCGCGGCACTCTCGATCGTCCGCAGACTGGTCGTCCCGACACAGATGATCCTTCCGCCCGCATCCTTTGTCCTGTTGATGAGCCCTGCAGCCTCATCCGTGATCTGATAGGCTTCGGAATGCATATGATGTTCCGCGATGTTTTCCGCTTTCACCGGCCGGAACGTGCCGAGCCCGACATGCAGTGTTACATAGGCCTGACTGATGCCTGCCTCTGACAGCTGCGTTAAGAATTCCTTGGTAAAATGCAATCCTGCAGTCGGTGCTGCCGCGCTTCCGTCATATTTTGCATAGACCGTCTGATAACGGTTCCTGTCGGAAAGTGCATGCGTGATATAAGGTGGAAGCGGCATTTCTCCGAGCCGGTCCAATACCTCCTCAAAAATGCCTTCGTAAGAGAATTGCACCAGGCGGATGCCTTCTTCAACGGTTTCAAGGATCGTTGCGCGCAGTAAGCCCGCTCCGAAAATCACCTGTGTTCCCGTTTTACACTTTCTGCCGGGTTTTACAAGCGTCTCCCACACATCCTTGTCCCTGCGCTTTAGCAGGAATACCTCAATATGCGCACCCGTATCTGCCTTTTCTCCCAAAAGCCTTGCCGGAATGACCCTGGTATTGTTCAGTACCAGACAGTCTCCGGGATGCAGGTAATCCTTGAGGTCCCGGAAGGTGCGGTCAGCCAACTGCCCGGTCTCTTTATCGATCACCAGAAGCCTTGAAGCTGTCCGCTCCGTAAGCGGGTCCTGTGCGATCAGTTCATGCGGCAGGTCGAAATCATAATCAGAAGTTTTCATAAAGCACGCATTACTGTCTGAGTTCAATTCCAAGCTGCTCCAGTCCGTTTAAGATCTTCTTCATGGCGGCATTGACATCATTATCGGAAAGCGTCCGATCCTGCGCCCTGAAACTGATCGAGTAGGCAACGGACTTGAAGCCCTCTTTGATCTGTTCACCTTCGTAAAGGTCAAAGAGATGACAGCTTTCAAGGATCTTTCCGCCTCTTTGCTCGATCATGGCCTCGATCTGCCCGACTAAGATGTCTTTCGGCACGACCATGCTGATGTCGCGGTTTAAGGACGGGAATTTAGCAACGCCCGTATACTTTCTCTCGAAGGTTGCGAACTGCTCCACGGACGGCATATCCAGAACAGCCACATAAACGCGGCCCTTCATATCATAATTCGATACAACTTCCGGATGTACTTCCCCGAGGAATCCGAGACATACGTTTTGGTAAATGATGTTTGCCTGTCTGCCGGGATGCAGGAACGGATAGCTGTCTTTTAAGACAATGCTTGCCCTTTTTGTACCGTCAGCCGGCTTGCCCGGAACATAGATGACCTTCTCTTTCATACCGATATAGGTAAAGAATTCTTCCACGGCACCCTTCATGGTGAAAAAATCACCCTCGCCGTAGAAACCGAGCGTAAACTGCATGCGTTCATCAGGCAGTTCCGTTACAGGCACCTGCTTTGGAAGATAAATATTGCCCAGTTCATATAACTTTACGTCTTTGTTCCGGCGGTTATAATTCGTTGCAAGGCTTGTCATCATCCCGTTTAGGGAAATCGTACGCATTACGGAAAAATCTTCACCTAACGGATTGGCGATCGTAACGGTCTTTCTGAGCGGGTCGTTTTCATCAAGCAAGAGCTTGTCAAAGGTCTTGGGGCTTTCGAAGGAATAGCACATACCCTGTGAGAAGCCGCAGTATTCCGCAACGTCTCTTGCCATTTGTTCGATCCGGAGTTTGAACGGCAGTTTTCCGGTGGTTGCTTCACCCGTCGGAAGGGTCTCTCCGATCTTATCATAGCCATGGAATCTGGCCACTTCTTCTGCGATGTCCGCGATATTTTCAAGATCCTGTCTGAATGTCGGAATGGAAAGCATCCCGCTTGCGGGGTCATATTTCAGTTCCAGATTTTTCAGGATCGATAACATGGTCTCTTCGGAAAGTTCGGTTCCAAGAAGCGCATTGACGCGGTCTGCGTTCATTTTGATCTGCCTCTCGCAAGGAAGCGTGCCGTGAATATCCACAATCCCGTCAACCACTTCACCGCAGCCAAGCTCTTCGATCAGCTGGCAGGCTCTGTTCATGGCATCAAGTGCATTGTTTTCGTCCAGACCTTTTTCGAAGATACCGGATGCATCCGTACGAAGTCCCAGACGTTTTGCACTCTTTCTGATATTGGCACCGTTAAATGTCGCGGATTCAAACACCATGGTCTTCACATCGTCCGTGATCTTGGAATTCTCACCGCCCATGATCCCGGCAATGCCGATCGCTTTTTCGGCATCGTTGATCATCAGCATATCCGCATCCAGTTCTCTCTCCTGCCCGTCCAGCGTTACGAATTTATCGCCGTCTTTGGCACGCTTTACGATAATTTCATGTCCTGCGATCGTATCCAGGTCGAATGCATGCATGGGCTGGCCGTATTCTTCCATCACATAGTTGGTGATATCAACCAGATTGTTGATCGGCCTGATCCCACAGGATGCCAATCGCCTCTGCATCCATTCCGGCGAAGGTTCGATCTTGATGTTCTTTACAACTCTTGCCACATAACGCGTGCAAAGATCCGTATCGGGAACCGATACTTTGATATAGTTATTGACATCATCACCGCTTCCCTTGACTTGGATCACCGGCGGAACAAACGGCTTTTCAAATGTTGCCGCCGCCTCCCTTGCGATCCCCAGTACCGAATAGCAGTCCACCCTGTTGGAAGTGATCTCATATTCGAAGACCGAATCATGCAACCCGAGCACTTCGATCGCATCCGCGCCGACCTTTGTGTCTTCCGGAAAGATATAGATCCCGTTTTCCGGTGCTTCCGGGTACATTTCCCGCGACGAACCGAGTTCCTCGATCGAGCACATCATCCCGAAGGAATCCACACCGCGCAGTTTCCCGTTTTTGATCTCGATCCCCTCTTCCGGCATCGGACCGCCGTCATGACCGCCGGCTACCTTTCCTCCGTCCACCACAACAGGCACTTTATCTCCGACTTTCACATTGGGCGCACCGGTCACGATCTGAAGGGTTTTGTCCCCCAGATCCACCTGACAGACGATCAGCTTGTCCGCATCGGGATGCTTCTCGATCGAAAGGATCTTTCCCACGTAAATATCTTTCAGATTTTTATCCAGACGTTCAAATGTCTCAACTTTTGTTCCGGTCATCGTCATCCGGTCGAGGTATTCCTGATCGGTGCAATTAAGTTCCGGCACATAAGCCTTGATCCATGACATCGAAGTATTCATACGTTATCTCCTTATATATCCATAATTCCGAATTCCGGCGACCACGCTTCCTCGAAGACGTACACCTTTAAACGTCTTCTCGGAAGGTGTCGCCCGGAATTCTAGTATTCATGAGATTTACGAACAACACCTTTCGAGCGAGCGTCAAAGAGCGAGACGAGAAAGTGTCGTTGTTCGTAAATCGTGTAACATCAGAACTGCTTGAGGAACCTGATGTCGTTCTCGTAGAGCAGCCGCATATCGTCAATCTCGTATTTGAGCAAGGCAATACGTTCAAGTCCCAAGCCGAACGCAAATCCGGAATATTCATCCGGATCGATGTTGCTCATGCGAAGGACATTCGGATGTACCATACCGCAACCTAAGATCTCGATCCAGCCGGTTCCTTTGCAGAACCTGCAGCCGCTTCCGCCGCATTTGAAACAGGATACGTCCGCTTCCGCGGATGGCTCCGTAAAGTTGAAATGATGCGGTCTGAAACGGACCTTTGTATCCGCTCCGAACATTTCCCTGGCAAATTCCGCAAGCGTTCCCTTCAGGTCCGCAAACGTGATATGTTTGTCGATCACAAGACCTTCGATCTGATGGAAGGACGGGGAATGCGTCGCATCCACTTCATCGGAACGGAATACCCTGCCCGGTGCGATCATGCGGATCGGCAGTTTTCCTTTCTCCATTTCATGCACCTGCGTTCCGCTTGTCTGCGTACGCAGCAGAATATCACCATTGATATAGAAAGTGTCCTGCTCATCCTTAGCGGGATGATCGGCAGGAATATTCAATGCTTCAAAGTTATAATAATCGGTCTCAACCTCCGGGCCTTCCACAACCTCATAGCCCATGCCGACAAAGACTCTCTCCACTTCTTCCATGACAATGGTGTTGGGATGTCTGTGTCCCATCTGCATTTTGGTCGCGGGAAGCGTGACGTCAATGACTTCATTCTTCATCTGCGCTTCGCGGAGGCTGCGTTCCAGTTTCACCCTGGCGTTCTCCAGCGCGGTTTCGATCGCCTCTCTCGTATCGTTGACCATCTGTCCGACTTTGGGACGGTCTTCTGCGGCCACATCCTTCATGCCCTTCAATACGGAGGTCAGTTCACCCTTTTTCCCGAGGAAATTCACCCGTACCTCGTTCAGTTTATCGGGTGCGGTGGCTTCAGCGATCTGCTTCAGCGCCTCCTCCTGGATCTTTTTAAGTAATTCCTTCATTTGTTTGTCCTTTCTTTACCTGAGTGACATCCGGTAGTTCAGCCATCCTCCAAAGAAAAAGAAGTACATTCCCGCGTAGATCCACACAAGCAGGATCACGACCATGGACAGGGAACCGTACATGGAGTAGGCATTAAAATGCAAAGTATAATAGGAAAACAGTTCCGTAAAGCCCCACCATACAAGCGACGCAAGTAAGGCTCCAGGCATCTGCTGTCTGATGATCATGTGCTTGGCCGGCAGAAACGTATACATAAACAGAAACAGCAAAAACAGCACAATGATCGTCGCTATATCGGAATACTGATAAATTACGGCCGCTGTGTCATGCAACTGGTCAAAATAGAGATCGATGAGTCTTAAGATCCGTTTCCCGAATACACCGAGAACCACCAGCAGCACGACGCCTGCCACTAATAATACAGTATAAAGCATGCAGATCGCACGTACAATAAAATAATTTCTGTTTTCTTCCACATAATGCAGGCGGTTTAAGCCCTTGGTGATCGCCATGATCCCGCGGGATGACGACCAGAGCAGGGCGATCACGGAAATCGGAAGGATCGCATTGCTTCGATTGTACAATCCCTTGATCAGTGCTTCCGTCGCAATATGAAAATCATCGGGTATGAGCCGGTCGATCACGGTGATCACGTCCGTCTGTGTGAACGAAAGATACGGGACAATATACATCACGATCAGGATAAACGGAATGATCGAAATAAAAATAAAGAACGCCGCTCCGCTGGAATATACATCCAGCTGATACGACGAAAGATTTCCCAAAGTCTCCCTGCACTTATGTACGATCTTATTCAGCGCATCTTTCATATCGCATAACCTTAAAAAAAGCCCTGGCAAAGCAGGACTTGTCCCAAAATGCAGTTCTTGTTTTTTGACTCCTAGCAATGTCTGCCAGGTGGGTAACCGCAACCATCCTTCTGCCTTCCACCGGATGGAACAAAATGTGGCCTGACATCTGCATGGCAATGTAGGAATCCCGTTTAAAGTGATGTAGGTTCAAAAATACAAGAAGACATGCACTTCGGGTACTTATATTATACAGGATTCCCGTAAAAATCACAAGACCAAAGTCCTATTTTCTTTTCAGGATAAAATGCAGTTCGCTCGAAAACTCGCTCTCATCCAGAATGAGCTGGAGCTTGTCCATGAGCGGAACAAAGCGATCGGAAAAATAAGCCGCAAATGCTTCGTTGTCATTCTTGGCCATCGACACCGTCAAAAAGCGGTAGAGGTCATTGATGTCGGAACCGAAGCGCCACTCGTAAGCAACCGTGAATCCGATCGATTCTGCCATGTATGCAACGGAACGGTTCGAAAACAGGTGCGTGTGCGTACCGCCCGTGTGCCGGTTATAGCAATGCTGGTTGGCCGCCTCAAATGCCGTCGAAAATGAAAACATCGGTACGGACGCATAGAGATACTGAATATTCGGATTGTCCCGTACCGCACTTAGGTTTTCATCCAGATGGATCAGATGTTCCAGGACGCCGATCGCGGAGACCACGTTTGCATCCGTGTTCCGGATAAAGCCGATGGAATCCGTCAGACCGACATGGGTCAGGATCTCTTCCTCTGCCATGGCATTTCCGTAATTGACCTGATTTTCCGATAGTTCCACGCCCATAGCCCGCATGCCGAGTCTTCTTGCGGCCGCAACAAAATATCCGCATCCTGCACCGATATCCAGAATTTGAATATTTTCTACGCCCTCTTTTTGCAGCGATTCCTTAAGAAACTCCGCTTTTGGCACATAGATCGATGTGATCCGTTTCTCGTACTCCTCGCGGTCGCTGGAACTGTAGTTTTTGGAATAATCGTCCTCCACATAAACTTTGCTGGCAAATACATCCGTATCCTCAAATTCGGAATTCAGATGCCCGCAGTTTGTGCATTCGATGTAGCCGAGTCCGTGCGAATAAAACAGCGGTGCACTAAGCGGACTCTTACAGATCTTACAATGCGTGCGCTTTGGCTGCGCGGAAAGCACGCCTGCCATCTCATCAGCCATGGCGAGCATGCCGTCATTATTCTCAAAAAAATTGCGTTTCATGGAATTCAGATTCCCGAAAGGCTTACCGAATTTCTTTTCCACACTCATCCTTTATCCCCGTTCACTTATACCGTGATCTTTTTGAAACTCTTCTTTCCTTTTTTCAGTACCACGCCGTCGCCGATCTCATCGCGCTTCATCGCAAAACGTACATCCGTGACTTTTTCGCCGTTTAAAGAAACACCGCCCTGCTCGACATTTCGTCTTGCATCGGATCTGGTCGGACAGAACCCTGCCGCAACAAGCATCTGCAGGATATCCACGGACCCGTCCTTAAAGTCTGCTTCCGTAAGCTTGGTTTCCGGCATATTGGCATCATCACCGGATACAAAAATGGATTTCGCAGCTTCCTGTGCTTTTACCGCTTCCTCTTCGCCGTGCACGAGTTTTGTCAGCTCATATGCCAGGATTTCCTTCGCCTGATTGAGCTGCGATCCTTCCCAGGCATCCATTTTATCGATCTCTTCAAGCGGCAGGAAGGTCAGCATGCGGATACACTTCAACACATCGGCATCATCCACGTTTCTCCAGTACTGGTAAAAATCATACGGCGACGTCTTTGCAGGATCCAGCCATACGGCACCCGACTGCGTCTTCCCCATTTTCTTGCCTTCGGAATTAAGAAGCAGCGTGATCGTCATGGCATATGCGTCTTTGCCGAGTTTCCGGCGGATCAGCTCGGTTCCGCCAAGCATGTTGCTCCACTGGTCATCCCCGCCAAACTGCCTGTTACAGCCGTATTTCTGGAACAGTGCATAGAAGTCATAGCTCTGCCTGATCATGTAGTTGAACTCTAAGAAGGAAAGGCCTTTCTCCATACGCTGCTTGTAGCACTCTGCCCGAAGCATATTATTCACGGAAAAGCATGCGCCGACTTCCCTGAGCAGTTCAATGTAATTTAAATCCAAAAGCCAGTCCGCATTGTTGACCATCAGAGCCTTTCCGTCCGAAAAGTCAATGAACCGGCTCATCTGTTCCTTAAACCGTTCGCAGTTGTGCGCAATGGTCTCTTTTGTGAGCATCTGGCGCATATCGCTTCTGCCCGAGGGATCGCCGATCATACCCGTACCGCCGCCGATCAGCGCGATCGGTTTATTGCCGGCCATCTGCAGACGTTTCATGAGACATAAAGCCATAAAATGTCCGACATGCAGACTGTCTGCCGTCGGATCAAATCCGATATAGAAAACAGCCTTGCCGTTATCGACAAGTTCCCTGATCTCTTTTTCATCCGTGACCTGTGCGATCAGGCCTCTGGCTACCAGTTCATCATATATTTTCATAACATCCTCCAAGTTCCAAAAACTAAACGTAAGTATAACATAAGTAAGAAAGGCGGGCAATGCCCGCCTTCCGATAGATGATCGTGTGTAATCGGTTTACAGCTTCGGTCCTGCAGCAACAAGTGCCTTACCTGCAGCATTTCCTTCGTATTTCTTGAAGTTCTTGATGAATCTGCCTGCAAGGTCTTCTGCCTTCTTGTCCCACTCGGAAGCATCCGCATAGGTGTCTCTCGGATCAAGAATTGCAGGATCAACACCCGGAAGCTCTGTCGGTACTTCAAAATCAAATACCGGGATCTTCTTGGTGGGTGCCTTTAATACGTCGCCGTTTAAGATCGCATCGATGATACCGCGGGTATCCTTGATGGAGATTCTCTTGCCGGTGCCGTTCCAGCCGGTATTTACAAGATAAGCCTTTGCGCCGCTCTTCTGCATTCTCTTAACGAGTTCCTCACCGTACTTGGTCGGATGCAGCTCTAAGAATGCCTGACCGAAGCATGCGCTGAAAGTCGGTGTGGGTTCTGTGATACCACGCTCCGTACCTGCCAGTTTTGCGGTAAATCCGGACAGGAAATAATACTGTGTCTGTTCCGGTGTCAGAATGGAAACCGGAGGTAATACACCAAATGCGTCCGCAGATAAGAAGATTACATTGTCTGCAGCCGGGCCCGAAGAAGTCGGGTTAACGTTCAGAACGATATTCTTAATGTGTTCGATCGGATAAGATACACGTGTATTCTCCGTTACGGACTTGTCGGCAAAATCAATCTTGCCTGCACCGTCAACGGTAACGTTCTCAAGAAGCGCATCTCTCTTGATCGCATTGTAGATATCCGGCTCGGAATCCTTATCCAGGTTGATGACTTTTGCATAGCAGCCGCCTTCGAAGTTGAAGACACCGTTGTCATCCCAGCCATGCTCGTCATCACCGATCAGCAGTCTCTTGGGATCAGTGGAAAGGGTTGTCTTACCTGTTCCGGAAAGGCCGAAGAAGATTGCCGTATTCTTACCTTCCATATTGGTATTTGCGGAGCAGTGCATTGCAGCGATACCCTGCAGCGGCAGATAGTAGTTCATCATGGAGAACATACCCTTCTTCATCTCACCGCCGTACCATGTATTTAAGATCACCTGCTCACGGCTGGAAACGTTAAATGCAACACAGGTCTCGGAATTCAGGCCCAGTTCCTTGTAATTGTCAACTTTCGCCTTGGATGCTGTATATACTACAAAGTTCGGCTCAAAACTTGCTTCTTCTTCAGCCGTAGGCTTGATGAACATGTTTCTTACGAAATGAGCCTGCCATGCAACTTCCATGATGAAACGTACAGCCATTCTCGTGTCTTTGTTGGCACCGCAGAATGCGTCCACAACAAAAAGTCTCTTTCCGGAAAGCTGTTTCTGTGCGAGATCCTTTACGGTAGCCCATACTTCTTCGCTCATCGGATGATTATCGTTCTTGTACTCTTCGGTTGTCCACCATACCGTATCTTTGGACTTCGCATCCATAACGATATATTTGTCTTTCGGGGACCTTCCTGTATAAATACCTGTCATTACATTGACAGCATTCAGTTCCGTAAGGGTTCCTTTGTCGAAGCCTGTCAGTTCAGGTTTCATTTCCTCTTCGAACAATGCCTCATAGGAGGGATTGTAGACGATCTCTGTGGCACCCGTAATGCCATACTTGCTTAAATCGATGTTTGCCATTTCCATTACCTCACTTTGTATAAAATTAAATACAATAAAAAAGTTCCATGGATTATTATACATAATCTTCCGGATTTGTCACGCATTTTATTATTGTGACTTGCTAAAAAACATTCAGAGCGGTCGAACGACCGTTTCAAGCCACGCTTTCTCATCATCCTCAAGATACGGGGAGATGGTTTCATAAACACGTTCATGATAATCGTTGATCCAGTCGATCTCCGATTGTTCCAGCATGGATGTGAGGATCGCCTCACGTTCAAACGGTACCAGCGTCAGGGTCTCAAACGCGTGAAATTTACCCCATTCATTCTCCAGATACGGAATGCACAACAGTTCGTTTTCGATCCGGATCCCATGGCTGTTCTCTATGTAGATCCCCGGTTCATCGCTGGTGATCATGCCGGGCATGATCGGAGCCGGCTCATGATCCGGTGTTTTGTACCGGAAATTCTGCGGCCCTTCGTGCACGTTTAAGAACGCACCGATCCCGTGACCTGTCCCATGCCGGTAATCAAGCCCGAGATTCCAGATCGGACCACGTGCGAGGATATCCAGATTGGCACCGCTTACACCCTCGATGAATTTCGCATTTGCCAGGGCGATCACCGCTTTCAATACCGCCGTGTAGTCCCGTTTCTCGATCTCTTTCAGCGGTCCGAGTGCGATCGTTCTGGTTATGTCGGTCGTGGCGCCAAGGTACTGCGCGCCCGAATCGACCAGCAGAAAACCTTCCGGCTTTAGTGCGGCACAGCTGTTTTCTTCCGGTGCATAATGAATGATCGCTCCGTTTGGGCCGTATGCACAGATCGTCTCAAAAGACAGGTCCGTATAACCCTCATTTTCACTCCGCAGCCGGTCAATATATGCTGCCGCATCACATTCCGTCAGTTCCTCCTTATTTACCGCATCTTTAATATAACGGATAAAGCGGATCACGGATACGGCATCCGCTACATGGAACTTTCTTGCAAGTGTGATCTCCGTCTCGTTCTTGATCTGCTTCGGCGTCATCTCATGGTTTTTGACCGGAATGATGCGGTTGTGCGATGAGAGGATCGCTTCATTTCTCGAATTCAGTTCATCCGGATCCGCAAGAATGTTCAGTCCCGTGATATTGGCAAAGAAGTTTTCCGCTTCTTCATACGGAAGAACAAATACACCGTCTGCCGTAAGCGCCGCACGGACTTCCGCGTTCAGCACATCGTTTTGCAGGAACAGATAGGCCTCTCTTGGCGTGATATATGCATAAGAAAATGCAACCGGGTTGCATGTGACATCACTGCCCCGGATATTAAAGAGCCACATTACGGAAGAGAGATCCGCAAGCACATATGCCTCTGCATCTTTCTCCTTGATTTTTCTCCGGATATGATCGATCTTGTCTATCCTGGATTTCCCGCTGACGGTCAGCGGAAGTTCATAGACCGGACGTGCCGTGATCTTCGGCCGGTCCGTCCAGATCTTTACAAACAGGTCGATATCCGTACGGAGGATACCGGGCGAAACCGCTTCCGCCAGTTCCTTGCAATAAGATGCACTGATCGTTCTGCCGTCACAGGCGACAACCACTTCTTCTTTGATCGCATCCCGCAAAAATTCTTTCAGCGTCGGCACGCCGGTAATCCCCTGCCTGAACAGTTCGATCCCGGTCCCCTCGATCTGATGTGCCGCCTGAACATGATATCTGCCATCTGCCCAGAGGATCGCCCTCTCCTGCATGACGGCAACGGTTCCCGCGGAACCCGTGAAACCGGAGATATACGCTCTGGTCTTAAATGCATTATCCACATATTCGCTCTGGTGATGATCGGATGTGAAGATGAGGTAACAGTCTATCCCTTCTTTTGTCATCTCTCCCCTAAGCAGCTGCAGACGTTCTTTGATCATTTCTTTCATAGTTTATCCTTTAGCAACGAAACCGCGGCCGAAGTACCGATCCTGTCGCAACCGGCATGCAGAAACGCCATAAGATCTTCGATCGTGCGGATACCGCCGGCGGCTTTGATTTTGACATCCTCTCCGATGTGCCGTTTAAACAGTTCCACATCTGCAAGCGTTGCGCCTGCCGTTCCGAACCCCGTAGAAGTCTTGATATAATCCGCGCCACCCTCCGTCACGCATTTGCACACGGCAACCTTCTCTTCTTCCGTCAGATAGCAGGTTTCCACGATGACCTTTAAGACCTTTATGCCGCAGCATACCTTCAGCGCCCTGA
>JAFYDQ010000110.1 GCA_017544705.1 Lachnospiraceae bacterium
TCTTCCCGTTCTTCTTCCGCAAGTTTCGGGTCCACGTTCATGATGGCCGTCATATCGTTTGCATTTTCGAACTTTTTGATATCGCCCCGCTTGCTTTCCACATCCGCGATCTGCGCCGCAAGTAGCGTAATGCGCTGTCTGATCTCATAGAGAGAGGAAGCAACCGTTTCCGGCTTATACGTGAACTGGTAGTGCCGCAGAAACTCTTCCTCGTTGGTCTCGATGATCGCGATGCGGTCGCGGTCCGCTGCGATCCGCCCTTTCATCTCTTCAATATCCGCACTTGCATCCAGTTCCATCTGCTCGAGCAGTTCCTCGTCGATCTCTTCCTCCTCAATATCGCCCTTCTTGATATGGGCGATCATCATAACGATCAGGCCGACCAAAAGGCTTAAGATCCCGGCACCGACGATCCCGGCACCGATCATTAAGCGGGATAAAACAAATACCGTAACTGCGCCGCCGACCAAAAGCACGATCGAGATCCCAAGCAGCACCACGGCCGCCTTACTCGTATGATCCATCTGCGCTTCCCGGATCATCATCTCTCTTCTGATCGCTTCAACCTGCTCTTTGGCATGCGCTCTGGCATCTTCCGTTTCCTTGATCAGATAGTTCAGCTGTAATTCTTTATTTTCAACGGCGTTTTTGCGTTCGTTCCGTTCTTCCCAGAGGGCCAGTTTTTCATCCACATCTTCTTCGACCGGCAGTCCGTTTACATAACTTTCCTCTGTTTTTTCCAGGTTTTTCCTGGCATCCTCGTACTGATCCCATAAATGCTGGAAGGCTTCCCGGCGTGCCAGCAGCTCGCCACGCGCTACATTTTGCCGGATCTTTTCTTCGGTCTGCGCTCTTCTTGCGTACAGCTTATCCAGTTTTTCCTGCTCACTGCCGATCTGTGCTTCGAGCCTGGTTGCGTTATCCTGCAGGGTACCTTCCTGCCGGAGGGTGTTCTGCAGGGAAGAAATATGCGCATCCATCTGTTTGATGCTGCCCGTCGCACGCTTTGGCGACATCTTGTTCAGCAGATCGTTGATCCGGTCCATGACCGCTTCATAGCGGTTCACGTCATCGGTTGCATCACTTAAATTGCCGATCTTGGCGCTGATCCCGTCGGCGATGTCATCATGCCCGTCCTCATGCACGCGCACATCATTCTGCGCGATGAACACGGAGCGCATAAAGGAACGCTCATCGAGCGCAAACAGTTCTTCGCCGAGATGCATTGCATCAAGATTTGTGACCGCAAGACCGGTTGCCGTATCGATCAGGGTGCAGGAATCTTCTTTGCTTCTCTCCCCGAACACCTTGGTGATCTCATACTGCTTACCGCCCGCTTCATATACAATGGAACCGCCGTAGGTGCCGCCCATCCAGGGGCGGTATTTTTCCCGTTCTCTGTCGGCGCTTGATTTCTTCAATTCTCCGGCAAAGCCGTAGAACATGACTTTGATGAACGATGCAAGCGTGCTTTTTCCCCAGCCGTTTTCTTTCAGGAGCACCGTGGGATTCTGATCAAAGCGCAGATCAAAATCCTGCAGGTTCCCGAAATGATCTATGTGAAGACTGATCAGTCTCATTCTGCAATTTCCTCCCCTTTTAAAGCCATCAGACCGAAATGAATGACTTCCCCCTTTTCGGTATCGGTCAGTTCCGATGCAAGCACATTCCGGATGAATTCTCCCTTCAGTGATTCATCAAATGCATACATGCGAAAGTCCACCTGCATTTTGGTCTCATCCGTGATCGTAACGAAGTAGAACCGGTTCTCAAACGCATGCAGGAGATAATCGATATTCTTTTCACAGGAAACATCCACGTCACCGCGAAGCACGATCTTGATAAGGCTCCCGGCGTCGATCCTGCAGTTATCCAGCGTCTGCTCGATCAGATCGCGCATCTCTTCCGAAGACATCATCCCTGTCACATCCACTTCCACGCGGTAGAGGCGCCGGAATGCAAAAGGCACAAATTCCGAAGTGTATTTCCCACTCTCTTCGTCAATGTCAAGCAGCACAAAGCCGTGTTCCCCGCATTCATCGAACCCTCTGCCCTCAAGACAGCCCGGGAAACAATAGCTGGCTCTCGCATCGATTTTTTCAAGCGCATAGGAATGCACATGGCCAAGTGCCAGATAATCCAGGCCGATGTTTTGCAGTTTCGGGATCTCGATGTATTCGGTCCGGTCTCCCATATTGTGATCGGCCGTCTGTCCGTGCAGCATCACAATGTTAAAATCATCCGCGTTCATCGACAGCGCTTCATAGATCCGGTGCTCATTCCGCCCGTTGTATTCCACGCCGTAAAGCATGACGTTCTCATCTTTGTTCAACGGATACTTTTTCCAGGTATCCGAAAACAGATGCAGGTTCTTCGGCAGCCCTTCCGATTCGGGAAGGCTTAATGCATCATGATTCCCTCTTAAATAGTAGAATGCGATCTCCGGATGTGTCTCGATCTGTCTCAAAAAAGCATTCATGACCATTTTCGAAACATGTTTACTGTCAAAGAGATCGCCGGCGATCAAGATCGCCCCGACCTCTTCCTGCACAGCATAGTGCACCATATTGCGGAACGTCTCGAGCAGCTCCATCTTGCGTTCTTTGCTTTTGACCGGATCCAGATGGGCTCTCATCGGAGAATCCAGGTGCAGATCCGCACAATGAATGATTTTCACGTTTTACTCTCCCTCGGTTTACATAATCGGTTTACATCAATTATGCTAATTATTCTATGTTAATATATAAGTATTGCTAATGTTGCCTCTAGAGCCTGATCCTTCCCGAAAGGATCTCTTCATAGTCTGCCAGGTTCTTCTTAAGAAGTTCCGGCGTATTCAGGCCGTACGGACATTTGGACTTACAGTGCCCGCAGCCGATGCAGTCCCTGATCTTCCCCATTTTCTCCTGCCACTCCGGTTTTAAGAACCCGGCGGAAGGCGCACGTCTGATCAGCTGTGACATCCTGGCACACTGCGGGATATCGATTTCCATGGGGCATGGCAGGCAATAGCCGCAGCTTCTGCAAAAATCTCCCGCCA
>JAFYDQ010000111.1 GCA_017544705.1 Lachnospiraceae bacterium
CTGAAGGAACGCGAGCGGCGCCTGGAAGCCAAGGAAGCGGTTCTGGAGACCAAGCTGAAATACAGTTACACGGCAGACAATCCGGAGGTTGCGGATGTTCTGTTCCTTGGCGTCACCAGTTACCTGACGCTGAAGAAGCGCTACAAAGACCTGATGAAGATGTATCATCCGGACAGCATCGGCGGCGACACCGACATGGTTTTTGCGATCAACCATGTTTACGACAAGCTGCTGAAGCAGTACGGCAGAGAGCGCGAAGTACTATAGATGAATGGCATGAGAGGCATGCTTTACCTGCCGGTTAAGGGGACGGACAATCGGTTTGCCTTCTTCCCCGGCGAAACAGAATATGAAAACGGCAAAATCACACGCGTTACCGTTCTGACAGAGTCTGATCTGACTCCGCAAGAACGGGATATGTACGTGTTGCCGGGGCTGATCGATATCCACCTACATGGCTGCATGGGGGTGGATTTTTGCGATTGTGCAAAAATGAGCGACGGGCCAAACGTCACGGAATCCGAGGGCCGGCTACCGGATGACCGAAATGTGTTGGAAACCATGTGCGCATACGAAATGTCGCATGGCATCACAGCGATCTGTCCGGCCACGATGACCTGCGGCGAAGAACAGTTAGCCGCGATCATGCATAAGACGCGGGAATTCGTAAGTGGCGGCACAGAAAAAGAGCAGGGAAGGAAAGGCGCGGACGTCGGACAGTCGAAACATGCAGACCGCGTGATCGGCGTGTATCTGGAAGGACCGTTTATCTCAAAAGAAAAGTGCGGGGCCCAGAACCCGTCTTTTATCAGGAAGCCGGATCCCGCAATGATCAAACGCCTGCAGGAAGCAAGTGGCGGCCTCATCCGCATGGTTGCGATCGCCCCGGAACTGGAGGGCGCGCTCGAATGCATCCAGGAGTTTGATGATCGCCCCGAGAAACCGCTTGTGAGCGCACGTCAAAGAGTAAGCGAACAAGCGTGTTTTCGGTGCGGGCTCAAGTTCACGATCGCGCACACCACAGCCGACTACGACACCGCCGCCGCCGCGATCGCAGCCGGCGCAAAGCACATAACCCACCTCTACAACGCGATGCCACCGCTCCTAAGCCGGGCGCCGGGCGTTATCGGGGCTGCCTGCGATGATACAAATACCTACGTGGAGCTGATCGGTGATGGCGTGCATGTAGCTGACCCAGTCGTGCGTGCCACGTTTAAAATGTTCGGTTCAGACCGGATCGTTCTGATCTCAGACAGCACGGCGGCAACAGGGGTGCCGGACGGCAGCTATATGCTGGGTGATCAGGCCGTGCACAAAACCGGGAATCTTGTGACTTTGCCGGACGGAACGATCGCAGGTTCTGCCACCAATCTCTTCGACTGCATGAAAAACGTCATATCCATGGGAATTCCTGCAGAAGAAGCGATCAAATGTGCCACGATCAATCCGGCAAGATCGATCGGCGCGGATGATTTTGCCGGGTCTATCGAAAGCGGAAAACGGGCTGATTTTGCCGTATGCGATCATGAACTGAATCTGCGTTTTGTGATCGCATCCGGTCTTGCCTACAACCCCTGATTCTGCTATCATAAAAGTAAGTTCAACCAATGGGAGGCATATCTTGAAACTACTCGAAGAGCGGATCCGCCGGGACGGCGTTGTCAGGGAAGGAAATATTCTCAAAGTTGACAGTTTTTTAAACCACCAGATGGACATTCCCCTGTTTTGTGAGCTTGGCCGGGAATTCCAGAAGCGGTTCGCAACGGAAGACATCACCAAGATCTTAACGATCGAAGCCTCAGGCATCGGCCTTGCCTGCATCGTTGCACAGTATTTCAAGGTGCCGGTGGTCTTCGCCAAGAAGAGCAAGACCAAAAACATCGCCGGAGATGTCTTCACCTCAAGAGTCGAGAGCTTCACGCACGGCCGCGTCTATGACATCATCGTATCCAAGCAGTTTTTGGGGCCGGAAGACAGGGTGCTTCTCATCGACGATTTTCTTGCAAACGGAAAGGCACTCGAAGGCCTGGCAGCCCTAGTGGAAAATGCCGGCGCGACGCTTGTCGGCGCGGGTGTTGCCATTGAGAAGGGCTTTCAGATCGGCGGTGACCTGATCCGGAAACGCGGCATTCATCTCGAATCCCTGGCGATCATCGAAAGTATGGACCCGGAAACCGGAGAGATCACTTTCAGACCGGATAACTGATCATGGAAAAAACCAAGAACCGCACACACATTCTGCGAGGCAGCATTGTTTATTCGGAATCCCCAAGGAACCTGGTCACCAAGGACCGGGCTTTTTTGGTTTGCGAAAACGGGAAATGTGCCGGGGTGTTTGATACGCTCAAAGAGGCGCAGGATGCGATTTCCGGGGAGGCCGGTGAAGAGAACGTCAGTGATTTTGGCGACCGGCTGATCGTTCCGGGGCTCATCGATCTGCACCTGCATGCGCCGCAGTATGCTTATCGCGGGCTTGGCATGGACATGGATCTTGTGGACTGGCTGGACAATGTGACGTTTCCGGAAGAAGCCAAGTACGCGGAGATCACCTATGCGGCCAGGGCTTATGACCAGTTTGTCGCGGATATGCGGCAGACGGCCACGACGCGCATGTGCGTGTTCGGCACGATCCATCCGGAATCGACGGTGCTGCTGGCAAGGAAGCTGTCGGAGGCCGGTTTTGGCGCCTATGTGGGCAAAGTCAATATGGACCGCAATGCGCCCGCATCCCTCTGCGAGGAGAGTGCGACCGCAAGCTTTACGGCGACCATGGACTATCTTCGCAAGATCGCGTTTCTACGTGCACAAGGCAAAATCACGGACCGCGTGCATCCGATCCTTACCCCGCGTTTTATCCCAAGCTGCAGCGCGGAGCTGATGGACAACTTAGGGGAACTTGGCAGGCAGCAGGATCTGAAGGTGCAGTCCCATTTATCCGAGAGCAAGCGGGAGATTGAATGGGTATCCGAGCTGGAACCCGAAAGTGCGTTTTACGGCGACTGCTACGCCAAAGCAGGCATGATGGGCAATCCGATCCCGTCCGTTATGGCGCACTGCGTCTGGAGCAGCCCCGAAGAGATAAAGATGATCAAAGACGGCGGTGTGTTCATCGCACACTGTCCGCAATCCAATACAAATTTAGCCTCCGGCATCGCGCCGATCAGGCATTATCTGGACGAGGAACTGCATGTCGGGCTCGGAACGGATATCGCGGGCGGATTCTCGCGTTCCATCTTCCGCGCCATGGCGGATGCGATCCAGGTTTCCAAGCTCTATTTCAGGCATGTGGATCAGACAAAACAGCCGTTATCTTTGGCGGAAGTGTTCTATATGGGCACGATGGGCGGCGGCGAATTCTTCGGCAGGGTCGGATCTTTCTTGCCGGAATATGATTTTGACGCGGTCGTGATCGATGACAGTGGACTCGACTCGGTGGTCGGCATGGATCTGGCCGAGCGCATCGAGCGGGTTGTTTATATGCCGGATCTTTGCAGCGTAAGTGCCAAATACGTTGCGGGAGAGCGGATCATTTGAATGTAACAGAAACAGACAGGTCGGTCGTTTTCAGGAGCAGTAAAAGGGAGGAGAAGGTATGAAATTTTGTACACAATGCGGAGCGCAGATCAATGATGATGCCGTATTCTGCAAAAAATGCGGAGCAAAGCAGCGCGTAGAAACGCAGCCACAGCAACCGGTGCAACAGCAGGCCCCGTTGCAACAGCAGGCCCCGGTACAGCCACAGCAACCGGTGCAGAAGCCTGTACAACAGATGCAGCCACAGCCCCGGGTACAGGCGCCTGTGCAGCCGCAACAGCCTGTACAACCGCAGCAGATGTATGGCCAGCCGCAGATGCAGCAACCCGTACAGCCGCAGCAGATGTATGGCCAGCCACAGATGCAGCAAATGCAGCAGCCACAACAGATGTACGGCCAGCCACAAATGCAGCAACAGATGTACGGCCAGCCGCAAATGCAGCCCGGGCAGCAGATGTATGGTGCCCCGATGCCTCCTTACGGCCAGCAGCCGCGTAAGAAAAGCCCGGTCGGCCTGATCCTAGGGATCGTCGGCGGTTGTGTTGCGATCGTCGCACTTGCGGTCATTCTTGTCGTTTCCGGCATTTTCAAGGATACGAAGACCCAATATGCGGAGCAGGTGGTCGGCTTCTCCCAAAATATCAGCAACGAACTTCCGGAGATCGGCATGGGCCCGATCCGTGCTTTCCTCCATCTTGACAAAGACGATGCCAATGATTCCCATACAACGACCAGAACCACAAGCTTTGAGTCCGAAATGCTCGGTGACCAGACTTTTGAGCTGGTTCAGAGCTACAGTTATGATAAATCCAGCGGAGACACGGCCTATGACTTCAGTATGAATGCAGGAGATTCGCCGCTTGGAACGGGAACAATATATTTCAGCGATGATGAGTTCCTCTATGTGCCGATGAATCCGTCTTCTCCGATGATCCGGTATGAGATGGATGCCGATATGGCCAAATCTTTGGAGGAATACGCGGCGGTCGACCGGTATGCCCTCATGCTGCTTGGCGATACGACCGGCGGAACCGACTGGGAACAGGCAAAGAAAGAATTCCTGGAAGACACGCTTGCAGACTTTGACAAGAACGATTTTGTAAAAGGCAAAGAAGAGTTTACGATCTTTGGCAGGGAGGAGCAATGCAGCACGATCAGCCTGCAGGTTTCCGGCGATCAGGCAGAGGATCTGCTGAACGCTGTCAACAAACTGATCGTGAACGAGATCGCTTCGATGGATGAGGAGGATGAAAACAAAACGAACCTCTTTGGTTCCATCAACGGGTCCAAATCGGACGAAGAGCTGGAAAGTGTGACTTTGACGACATTTGTTTATAAAAATACACCTGTTGCGATGCGTATCGAGGCGTCCACCGATGCGGATGACTATGTTTATGAGCTGAGCAGCTACCAGGATGGTGTGGAGCGCCAGCTGATCTTCAACACCTGGTCCGATTCGGGAGAGAAAGATGCAGAGTTGGAAGACAGTGTCATTTCCCAGGGCGGCAGTAATTACCTGCTCACCACGAAGGCGGATTACGGCAGCTTCTCCGTTTTGGTGGAAGAGGAGGGCACGATCAAAGGCGACAACCGTGACCTTTCGGGGACTTTTGAGATCGTACCCGGCAAGAGTTCCAAAGTGGTCGGTTTTTCCGTGGGTGACAGCATTACCGGGACCTTAAGCGAAACCTTTGAGGACGGCACCGGCGAGTACTATACCGAATTCGAATCCGATAAGGGAACAATCGGGCTGCGTACGGTTGTGGAACGCGAAGCGCTCGATGAAGATAAAATCACACCGCCCGCATTTATTGACGAATCCGGAACGGACTGTGGCGATGATCATGATGAATTACTGGATGCCATGGACATGAAGAGAAATCAGGATCTCCTGAAGGTGGATAATACCATCCTTCGTATGAGCAATGCGATCGCGTTAATGGTACGCGGCATGATAAAATTATTCTAGAGAGTTTTCTGAAGTCTTTGGATCTTATGGAACAGTTAAGCTTATTTACGGATGCACCAACACAAATAAAGAGCCAGCCCCTGGCAAGCAGATTGCGCCCGGAGACTTTGGACGAATATGTCGGCCAAAAGCATCTGGTCGGGCCGGGATGCCTGCTCAGACAGCTGATCGAAAAGGACCAGGTGTCCTCGATGATCTTCTGGGGACCGCCAGGGGTGGGCAAGACGACCTTGGCGCGGATTATTGCCAAGAGTACAAATGCCAAATTTGTCGAATTCTCGGCAGTGACCAGCGGCATCAAGGAAGTCAAGGAAGTCATGAAGCAGGCAGAGGAGAACCGCCTGCTCGGCATCCGCACGCTCCTTTTTACGGACGAGATCCATCGTTTCAACAAAGCTCAGCAGGACGCCTTTCTCCCCTATGTGGAAAAGGGCAGTATCGTGCTGGTCGGTGCGACAACGGAGAATCCTTCGTTTGAGATCAATTCGGCTTTGCTGTCCCGCTGCAAGGTGTTTATCTTAAAAGCACTGGAAGAATCGGATCTCTACGAACTCCTGCAGCATGCCCTGACGAGTGAAAAAGGGCTTGGAAACATGCAGGTTTCCATTTCGGATGAGCATCTGCATGCGATCGCCGGATTTTCCAACGGGGATGCGAGAACGGCGCTGAACACGCTCGAGATGTGTGTGTTAAACGGTGAGATCCAATCGGATGGGTCGATCGTCGTCAGCAAAGAGACGGTCGCACAGTGCATGGACCGCCGCTCCCTGCTCTACGATAAGAGCGGAGAGGAGCACTATAATCTGATCTCCGCATTGCATAAATCGATGCGTAATTCCGATCCGGATGCGGCGGTTTACTGGGTCAACCGGATGATCGACGGCGGGGAGAACCCGCTCTATATCGCAAGAAGACTGGTACGCTTTGCCAGTGAAGATGTGGGAATGGCCGATTCCAATGCCCTTCAGGTGGCAGTTGCTGCCTATCAGGCCTGCCATTTCCTGGGCCTGCCCGAGTGCAACGTTCATCTCGCACACGCCGTTGTTTATCTTTCCATGGCGCCAAAATCAAACGCCCTGGAAGTCGCCTGCAACGAGGCCATGGCTGACATTCATGATCTTCCCGCAGAACCGGTTCCCATGAATATCCGTAACGCCCCGACCAAACTCATGAAAGATGCCGGCTACGGCAAGGGCTATATCTATGCGCACGACACCGAAGAAAAGATCACCAAGATGCAGTGCCTGCCCGATAAATTAAAGGACCGTACCTACTATCACCCGGGCGTACAGGGTGACGAAGCCGCGGTCAAAGAGCGTCTTGAGGAGATCCGCAAGTGGCGGAATGAACCATGATCGTTCCGGCCCGCTTCACGGTCGATTCCACGGTTTTCAGGCGCTTATCCATGCCTTTCATTGTTTGACTCATCTCAAAGAGATAATTCATGATCATATCGGTTTTGCCTTCAATTTTCTTGTCGAGTTGATCGAATTTTCCCAAGACCATTTCTTCGAATTCGGCTGAATGTTTCTCCATCTTATCGAATTTTTCCAAAACTTTTGCTTCAAACTCTGCTGACATTTGCATTGCCTCCTCTTCCTAAATGTTATGAAATTGCTACGTTTTCTGGATAGTTTCGGCGAAATGAAACGCCAGATGTGTAACCCAGAAATGTTTGTTTTGAACTGTATCAATATCATAAAACCGTGAACCGCTTGTGTCAATTACCAAAATGCCAAAACTAGGTGTTATTTAATCGAAAAAAGGTAACATAAACTGGTTGTCATAACGTTGAAGTTGTGGTAGAATGATTTGCGTAAGAGTGTGCATTTATGCGCATTTTCAAGATATTGTGTTCATAGGAGAATAACATAACAATATATGGTTATTGGACAAATTATGAGGGGAAAAGTTATGAAAACAATTCAGAAAATCTTATTGGGAGCATTACTGATCGGAATCGGCTGCCTGGCGAGTACGAAGGTGGTAAAAGCAGATCCTGCTGCGACTTTCACGCGAACTGATGGTACGGATAAAGATCTTGAGTATTCAATTACGGGAGGAACTGCGGACGCCCCATATACTATTATGGCTGAGGGCGTATCTACTCCATTGGCAAGCGGTAATCTTGATGGTAGTGGTGACACACCCGCAGGTTCCAAGATAGATAAGGCTGACCTATTAAATGCACTGAAGACCGTAGATGGTGTAAATATAGATAGGACAAAAAAATATACAGTTTATGCTAAGATAGGGGATACAAAAATAGAAACACCGACCTCAAATGTTACTGTCTACCTTCTCAAACTGGATTTTGATACAGATAAACTTACTTGTTCACTAGACACATCAACTTTAACTGCATCATTAACGGATACAACATATAATAATGTGACGTTTACAGTCAATGACTATCCATACTACATAAGTTCTTATACCGAGAAAGATCCTTTGACAGATGGGGCTGGAACAACGACTCCTGTTGATGGTAAGATTACTCTGGCTAAGAGCCTTAGCGCAAGCAAATCTTATAGTATTGAAACAGATTCACAAACAGCAACTGTAACAGGTTTTGATGATATTGATAACACCCAAAAAAGAGCTCACATTACGTGGAAAGCATCAGTTGGTCAAGGTAGCGATTACTATTATTACTATTTAGCCAACGTAACAGAAACTCTTATTCCGGAAGTGGAATTTGATGTACCGAAAGCTACTGCGCTTCCGGCGACGGCTATTATTAAGAATGCGAAAACTGGTTCGGGAAAAGGTACGCTGTCGGTATATATTAGTAAGACACAACTAAGTGAACCGGTTACAGCAGAGAAAATTGCAGGTTGCCATTTACTCACGACGAGCGATCCTAATTCTCCCTATATTTTTCAAACAATCAGGGCGGTTGGTATTAGTGGAAGTGACGAAATAGTGAAAGGATATCCTTATCCTTATACGGCTACTGCATACTTGGATACAGCGATGACAGTTCCTGCCATTGGTGATCCGGTTTTCACTTGGACAAAGAGTGGAGCAGCGTCCACAATTAATCCTGCCACCCCTTCCAAAGATCCTATTAATCTGACAGCAAATGCAACAACCGGAACAGTATCATTGCAGGCAGCGACCGCAGGAGTTTCGTCTGCGGTTAAGAGTATTACGATTTTGGATAATACTGGAATAAGCATAGTTTTTCCAAATGCTGGAAGAATAACTAAGGGATTTTCTCTGGATTGCAGTAAAGAAAAGCTAAGCTTTATTCCAGATGCAGTTAAATCTGCAGTAACAAAAGTTGAGTTAAAAGAATCAAATTCTAGTATCGGAACATTTGATGCTAATGGAAAATTTCAGGCACTTAGTGTTGGAACGACGGGATATACTGCAAAGATTCATTTAGGTGGTTCAATAGTAAATATAAGTTCTAGTGGGGGGCTTACGGTTTTACCTAAAGCAGAGATCGAAAACGATTATTCTAAGAGCAGTAAGAAATTGGAATTCAAACTCCCGGTAGCAGTATTCACAAATAACTCTGATGAATACAATATTCCGGATGTAAACAAATACCAGATTGCAGTTTTTGACAAGGATGGGAATGAACTTATAGATGCTGTAGAGTTCAGCGGAACCCCAAACAAGACACTTGAATTGTCGGCGTCTGAATTGAAAGAAAAAATAGTCGACAAGTTAAATGAAAAAGGTAAACTGTCAGGCGATTCAAAAAAGATAACGCTACGTATTAGACCAGGTGGAAAATCGCAGACACAGACCTCTAAAACGGTTTACAACAATAATGACAATGTTGTGGCAACGACAGAGTTAACTGTTTATCGTGTTTCCGTAGCAGAAAAAAATAATATAAAATCTTCGTATGAGTATGGATTGGCAGGGCAGGAGGTTAAAATAACCGCAGCACCTGCAAGTGGATATAAATTTGTTTCGTGGGAAGATGATTCGAGTGCAGGTCAGACACGTACTGTAACGATACAAGAGGACACTTCAAAGAACACCTATACTGCTACCGCTAATGTGGCAGGGGCGTCAACGCCGAAAGATTCAGGATCCGCGGCTTCCGGCAACGCCGGCAGCAAAAACGGCCTCGACAAGGTTCCCAAGACCGGTGAGGGCAACGCCAGGATGCTGATCATCATGATCGCGATGATCTCCGCGACGATCGCGGGCGCGATCCTGTTATCCTACATGCCGGCACGCGCGAATGCGAACAAGAGTATCGCGGGAGCGGAAGATGTGAAGGGATTCTTCGACTCCACGCCGACAACGAACGCGAAAGACACAAATACGGAGCAAACAGCAGCGAACACTGCTGATAAAGAGGACGATAAAGGCTAAGTAATCGTCCCATCCTGCCCGGTACGAGGGGAACGAGCCGGAACGGAGTACAATATAAATGATTAATTTGGGGTATGCATGTCTGCAGGAAATCAGGAATCAGAACTGAAGCAGACCAAACTGTCATTTGATTACGATGATGACTACTTTGACTACGACTGGGACTATCCGGAAGACAAAGCAGAACGGCCATCACCGGAAGAAGCGGACGAATCGGAAGCATTTGAAAATGACAGTGCGCCTGTAGTGGATGAAAGCAGAACGGGGATGCCGGAAATGGCACCCCCTCTGTTAGTTGTATGCTTTGTTGCCGCGATTTTTATCAGTTCCGCTCTGTCCTATCAGTACGGTTATCTGCACCTGGTCAACGAAGCCCAGGTCGCGCAGGCGCAGCCCGATCAGCCCAAGGACCCCACACAGCCAAAGCCCGATATCGAAGTTGTCGTGGAAATGCCGGAGCAGGAAATGACGCTCCCGCAGGCACCGATGATCCCCGAAATGCGTGATTTTTACGAACAGAATGAAGACTTCATCGGGTGGCTTAAGATCGATGACATGAATGTCGACTACCCGGTCATGCAGTCCATGTACGACGAGGAATTCTACCTGGAGCGCGATTTCAATAAAAATCACAACATCAACGGCTGTCTCATCATGGACACGGATTCCGTTGTCGGTACGGGCACGGCGGCCAACGACTACCGTGACGGCAGCAGGCCCTGCACGAACCTCATCATTCACGGTCACAATATGCGAAACGGCGATATGTTCGGCCATCTCGACCGCTATCGCGACCAGAAATACTGCGATGAGCATAGGATCATCCGTTTCACCTCGCTCTACGAGGAGCGCGAATACGAGGTCATGGCGGTGTTCTTATCGCAGGTCTTCCTAAAGACCCAGACCGATGTCTTCAAATATTACAAATTCTTCCAGGCAAATACACAGGAAGAATTTGACGATTTCTATGATCATGTCAAAGACATGTCCCTCTACGATACCGGCGTCACGGCGGAACTCGGCGATGAGTTCATCACGCTGTCCGTGTGCGCTTACCACGTTGAAAACGGCCGTCTGGTCGTGGTCGGCAAGCGCATCAAATAAACGCATAAAATAAGGCAGGATCCCAAAGAGACCCTGCCTGCATATCACTTAAATTTACAGTTCCTTCAAAAGCCCCGTGCGCTCATTAAACTCATTGATCAACGCATCGATCTCGCCTGCCTGCTTCCGGACGCTTCCCCAGGTTCCTTCCTCATCATACCAGAGCGCATTCAGTTCCTCGGCGCTGCGCCCCTGCTGTTCCACCCAGGTATAATACTTGAGGTTGTGGATCCGCTTGCGGTCCTCGTAGGTCAGCTCCTGCATGTTGTCCGTCTTGATCGAAGCGATGTGCGCCGTATAATCGACTGCGGCCATCACCGGATTGTACTCGCCATCCTCTTCCTTAAGTTCCTCGATCCGCGACTGATACATCACGGCAGAATCCGTCAAAACGGTCGCCAGCACGTCGTGCTCGGTCAACTCGTAGTATTTTGCCATCTTGATCGCGCAGATCATGTTCGCAATGCCGGAAATGCCGAATAACGGCAGATTTGCGGCAAAATCACTGCTCACACCGCATTCGCTGACCAGATACTCTCTTCCGAGCGGCTCGTTAAAGAACCGCAGGATCTTCTGTGAATCCTCATCATCGATATCAACGACAAGATCGGTATTTTTTACGTTGTGGATCCACGGCACATGCTTATCGCCGATGCCTTCGATCCGATGCCCGCCAAAGCCGTTATTAAGCAGCGTCGGGCACTGCAGCGCCTCGCCGACGCCAAGCTTTGAACCGGGGTATTTTTCCTTCAGATAGTCTCCGCTCGCCATCGTTCCTGCGGATCCGGACGTAAAAATCGCACCCGCGAACCGGTCGCCCGCCTCTTTCATTTCCTCAAACGCGTCGGAAATGGCGGAGCCCGTTACGTTATAGTGCCACAGATAGTTGCCCATCTCCTCAAACTGGTTGAAGATCAGCACATCCTCTCTAGTATCCTTTAATTCCCATGTTTTATCGAAAATCTCTTTGACGTTGCTCTCGCAGCCCGGCGTCGCAATGACTTCGCCTGCGATCGAATGCAGCCACTCAAAGCGTTCTTTACTCATTTCCGCAGGCAGGATCGCGATCGAATTGGCCCCAAGGAGCTTCGAATTGAATGCGCCGCCTCTGCAGTAATTGCCTGTGGAAGGCCAGACCGCCTTATGGTAGCCCGTGTCAAACTGGCCCGTAATGAGGCGCGGTGCCAGACAGCCGAAGCTTGCGCCGACCTTGTGACAGCCTGTCGGGAACCACTTGCCGACCATGCAGATGATCTTCGCCTTGACGCCGGTCAGCTCACTTGGCAGGACAATGTAATTGCTGCCATGGAAGAGACCGCCTGTTTCCTTGGGCTCGTTTTTCCAGGAAATGCGGAACAGATTCAGCGGATTCACGTCCCACAGTCCGACATCCTTTAAGCGATCCTTGATCTTTTCCGGGATCAGGTTCGGATCCTTCATCTGGGCGATCGCCGGGATAATGATGTGATTTTCACGTGCTTTACGGATGTTGCGCTCGAGGGAAGCCTCGTTTCTGGTTAGATCGATCATGGGATACCTCCTGCTGCTTAACTTTACGTATATTTTATCATCCGGTGGGACCAAATACAATGAAAGCGGCAAAAATAATCAGATGCCCTAAATGATTTTTTGAAAATCGTTGCAAATGCCTTTCTATATGTTAGAATTGAGATAAGAGTCAGCGCCAAAGCGGGCGCAATAAGCGCAAAAAC
>JAFYDQ010000112.1 GCA_017544705.1 Lachnospiraceae bacterium
CCGCCTGAGTTCCGAAGTTTAATAAAGTTCTGATTCCCGCTATCCCTTGTGGACAGCGGGATTTCTTTGTCAATATATTGTATATTTGGTATGGCTTATTATGGCTTATCATGTTATAATGGTAATAAGCCTGAGTTTGGTGTTATATATAAATAAATGTGACACAGGGAGAACAGCCATGTACTTATACAAACAGAAGCAGAAAAACGGAGACCTTTACCTTGCAATCAAGGAAAAGTACCATGTCCCCGGAGTCGGATCAAGGGAAAAGACCGTGGAAAAGATCGGCTACCTCAGCGATCTGCAGAAAAAATATGATGATCCGATCGCTTATTTCACAGAATACGCAAAAGACCTTACACAGAAGAAGAAGGAAGATGAGAAGAACCAGACGCTTACCATCGATATGACGGAAACTCTGGAAATCGGGACCAAAGACACACGGAACGTTGGGTACGGGATCTTAAAACTCATTTACCGGGGTCTGGAACTGGATAAATTCTGGAACTGGAAGTGCAGGGGAAGCAGGGCCGAATACAGCGTGGACCAGATATTCCGGCTCCTTGTCTTTGCAAGAGCCCTCCATCCCGGTTCAAAGCGCCAGACCCTGAACCATAAAGACACCTATTTTGAACCCTTCGGAGATTTTTCCCTGGATGACGTCTACCATGCGCTTGATGTCATCGCCAAACATCAGGAGCCTCTGCAGGCATGGATTTTCGAGCATTCAAAAAAATTGTGCGAACGGGATCTCTCCACTTCCTATTTTGACTGTACGAATTATTACTTCGACATCGGGCGCCCGGATGTCGATGAGCTGAATGATGACGGCCTCCCTGTCGACAGTGAGGGAAACAGCATCCCCCCAAAATACAGGAAGCGTGGGCCGGAAAAGAACCACCGGCCGGACCCGATCATCGAAATGGGTCTCCTGATGGACCGGAACGGGATCCCCGTAGCCTATGACCTCTTTCCCGGGAACGAATCCGAAAAAGTGCACATGCGCCCGATCATCAACCGCGTAAAACAGGAACTGGGATGCGGCAGGATTATCTTTGTCGCGGACAGGGGACTCAATACTTCCGACAACATCTACTGGCTTAACGGTGATAACAAGGGGGATGAGAACCAAAGGGACGGGTATGTTTACGGACAGTCCGTCCGAGGGGCGGACGAAGAGTTCAAGTCATGGGTATTGAGCGGTGGATACAAGACGGAACAAGTGGATGACGGAGACGGCGGCATGGTCACATTCACCCACAAGTCCCGCATCCATCCCAAAGAGCTCCATGTAAATGTCACGAAGCCCGGACAGAAGAAACCCGCAAAAAAGACGGTCGTCGTAGACCAGCGGCAGATGGCGTATTATTCCGAAAAATACGCAAAAAAGCAGAAGGCGGACAGGGATGCCATGATTGCCCGCGCAAAGGACATCATAAAACATCCGAAAAAATATGACAGGCTGACTGCAAAGGGAAGCACGTCATACGTGCGCAACATTGCATTTGACAAGTCTACCGGGGAGATCGTCGACGGAAAGGCGCTGGAACTTGATGAGGAGAAAATTGCGGAAGAAGAGAAATATGACGGGTATTACGCGATTGTCACGAGCGAGCTCATGATGGATGACATCCAGATGCGGAAGGTCTATCGAGGGCTTGCGAAAATAGAGGAGTCCTTCAAGATCACAAAGACCTTCCTTGAAGCAAGGCCGGTCTATGTACGGCTGAACGAGCGTATAGAGGCCCACTTTGCCACCTGCTTTCTGGCTCTTGTATTGGTACGTCTGCTGGAAATGAAACTCGGGAACCGATTCCCGACAGGGCAGATTCTGCAGTCTCTGAAAAACTACAACTGCACCCGTCTGGGAGGCAACAAATGGCAGTTTACCTTTTACGATGAAATAATGGATGCATGTGCTGATGCATTTGGTGTCAAATTAAATATGAAGTACAGGACGCAGCAGGAAGTCAGAAGGCTTTTGAAGTACTGATATGCATGATTGGTTCCATGCCATTGAAAACAACTCATGGACTTGTCCATGAGTTCCGCGTTTCACAACGCAGCCAGCCGGATTATCACCAGCAAGACAACCTTTCTTAATAAATCCAGTCCATTTCGCAGATAAGCAATCCGAAAATTGTTTCTAAAAAAATACAATCTGAAATGTAAAATGGCACGCATTACGCCATACAGAAAGAACGGCGCAACCCCGCATAAACACTGAGGTTGCGCCTGTTTTGCTTCTGAACTTGAGATAAAAGACACCTCCCTGATACCAGGAAGGATTAATGACGAGTATACGCTCATATTGACTGTGGCGCAAGCTAAAAGATCCTGAAGTTTCTGTGTTTCTTCG
>JAFYDQ010000014.1 GCA_017544705.1 Lachnospiraceae bacterium
CGGTAGGGTAGAGCTTCTTGAACTTCGCATAACGCTCTTCGTATTTTGCAACCAGTGCGGGATCCGGCATTTCCGTGCCAACAACCTTTACCAGTTTATCTGCTGCTTCTTCAACGCTACTATAAACGCCGCAGCCGACTGCAGCCAGAACAGCGCCGCCGTATCCCGGTCCTTCTTCGGATTCGATGGTCTCAACGGGGATTCCCAAAACGTTGGCCATGATCTTTCTCCACAGAGGACTCTTTGCACCGCCGCCGCAGATCTTGGTCTTTTCGATCTTGATGCCAAGGGATCTTGCTACTTCAAAGGAATCACGGATACCGAATGCAACGCCCTCTAAAACAGCCTGTGTCATATCGGAGCGGGTCGTATCCATCGACATGCCGATGAACATAGCCCTTGCATCCGGATTGTTGTGCGGGCTTCTCTCGCCCATCAGATACGGCAGGAAGAATACATTGTTTTCGCCAAGTTTCGTGATCTTGCTTTGCTCGCCCGGATAGTCATCCGTTCCGACAATGTCTTTCATCCACCATTTGTTACAGGATGCTGCGGAAAGCATGCAGCCCATGAGATGATAATGGCCGTCGGCATGCGCAAATGCATGCAACGCATTGTTTTCATCCACGCAGAAATCTTTGCTGGAAATGAAGATGGTGCCGCTTGTCCCCAAAGAGATGTTGCATTTGCCGTCGCCTACGGTTGCCGTTCCGATCGCTGCCGCCGCATTGTCGCCGGCGCCTGCAATGATCTTGACCGTTTCCGGGAAACCGAGTTCCTTCGCTACATCCGGAAGGATCGTGCCAACCACGTCATAACTTTCGAAGATCTTCGCAAGCTGCTCTTCCTTAACGGAGCAGATGTCCATCATTTCTTTGGACCAGCATTTGTTCTTTACATCAAACAGGAGCATGCCGGATGCATCTGAAACGTCCGTGCAATGCACACCGCTCAGTTTGTAAGCCAGGTAATCCTTGGGAAGCATGATCTTGCAGATCTTGGCAAACAGATCGGGCTCATTCGCCTTCATCCAGAGAAGCTTCGGTGCGGTAAAGCCTGCAAAAGCGATATTCGCCGTATAATCTGAAAGCTTATCTTTTCCGATCGTATTGTTTAAATACTCTACTTCCTTGCCGGTTCTGCCGTCATTCCACAAGATCGCGGGACGGATCACGTTATCATTTTCATCTAGTACCACGAGACCATGCATCTGTCCGCCGAAGCTGATGCCTGCGATCTGGCTTTTGTCAAAGCCGTCTGTCAGCTCTTTAAGTCCCGCAACGGACTGTGTCCACCAATCCTCGGGTTTCTGCTCGGACCAGCCGGGATTTGGGAAAGAGAGCGGATACTCTTTTGAAACAACGTTGGCTATATGTCCGTTTTCTTCCATCAGCAGAAGCTTTACTGCGGATGTGCCTAAGTCTACACCGATAAAATACATGCCCATACCTCCGTTTGTTTATTTGTGAGCTTTACCGATTGGCCATGAGATCCTTGAGCTTGTCCCAGGCCATTTCGCTGTCCATCTGGATGCGGTCTTCCCGGGTGTGCTCTTTGATATAAACCTGGATCATCGTTTTGACAGCTTTTTGAATTTCCTCTCGATCGTGGGCATCAAAAAGTGCACCGATGGCTTTGAGCTCATCGGTGGAGAGCAAAACATAACATTGTAACAGATTGGGATCGTATTCGGCCATGAAAAACTCCTTAATTAGAATCGAGCACTACAAATATAGCATGATTTTTAGGAAAAATCAACGAAAAGGGATGATTATTCGGCCAAAGTGTTGTACAATAATACCGATACGCGCTTGACTTAAGAGGTGATAGCGTGGTAGCATCAATTTAGTTTAGTTTAATGAATAAACTAAGTTGAAGAATATGAAGAAGGTAGGAGGTTTCTATGGTTATCAAAAGTGTGAATGACCCGTCTTTTAAGAAGTACGGCAAAGTCATCAAAGGGATCGATTTCAGTGCTTCAATCGAAGTTTTGAAGACGCTCCCCTGTCCGGACGCGGATGTGATCTACGAGCCGGGAAGACCTGAACTTGAAGCGACGCCGGAAATGAAGGCGGTTAAGGAGAGTCTTTACGGTGGAATGCCCGTGCAGTACGGCTATTGTAACGGTGACAACATTTATCTGAATGCAGTGGAATATCACCGTGATTCAGAGATCAACATCGCAGCAACCGACTGCATCATGCTTTGGGGAAGTGAGCAGGATATCACGGACGATCTGACATACGATACATCCAAGATGGAAGCGTTCCTGATCCCTGCAGGCACGGCGGTTGAGTGCTATGCAACAACTTTGCACTATGCGCCCTGCAACGCAAACGGAAATAAGTTCCGCGTAGGTGTGGTTCTCCCGAAGGATACCAACACAGACCTCGATTTTAAAGCGGCAGCCACAAGTGAAGACAAGCTGCTGTTTGCCAGAAACAAATGGCTGATCAGCCACAAGGATGCAAATATCGCAGGCTCTTACGAAGGGCTTGTCGGCGAGAACATCCACGTGTAAGGACAGGGAATCTTTAATATAAAGAAATGACACAATAATAAAACTTTAGGAGGTTACTTATGAACAACATTCCCAAAATCAAAATCGGTATCGTAGCGGTTTCCCGCGACTGTTTCCCGGAATCTCTTTCCGTAAACAGAAGAAAAGCACTGGTTGCAGCATATCAGAAGAAATATGATGCTTCCGATATCTACGAGTGCCCGATCTGTATCGTGGAGAGCGAGATCCACATGCTGCAGGCACTGGAAGATATTAAGAAGGCCGGCTGTAATGCACTGTGTGTTTACCTTGGCAACTTCGGACCGGAAATTTCCGAGACCATGTTAGCACAGAACTTCGACGGACCGAAGATGTTCTGCGCAGCAGCTGAGGAAGATTACGATTCCGTTACTACAAAAGGACGTGGTGATGCTTACTGCGGTATGCTGAATGCAAGCTACAACCTGGCACTTCGAAATGTAAAGGCTTATATCCCCGAGTATCCCGTAGGCGATGCGGAAGACTGCGCGGATATGATCCATGAATTCGTTCCGATCGCACGTGCGGTTGCAGGTCTGAAAGATCTGAAGATCTTCGGTTTCGGTCCGAGACCTTTGAACTTCCTTGCATGTAACGCACCGATCAAGCAGCTCTATAACCTTGGCGTTGAGATCGAAGAGAACTCCGAGCTGGATCTGTTTGAAGCATACCATAAGCTTGACAATGATCCCCGTATCCCGGATGTGGTTAAAGATATGGAAGCAGAACTTGGTGCAGGTAACAACAAACCGGAAGTTCTGCCGAAGCTTGCACAGTATGAACTGACCCTGCTTGACTGGATCGAAGCACATAAGGGCTCCAAGAAGTACTTCGCGATCGCCGGCAAATGCTGGCCTGCATTCCAGACCATGTTCGGTTTCGTTCCCTGCTATGTGAACAGCCGTCTGACAGGCCGCGGCATTCCGGTATCCTGTGAAGTTGATATTTACGGCTGCTTATCCGAGTTCATCGGAACCGCTGTTTCGGATGATATCGTAACACTGCTGGATATCAACAACTCCGTACCGAAATGCATGTACGAAGATTCCATCAAGGGCAAGTTCGATTACAAGCATACGGATACATTCATGGGCTTCCACTGCGGCAATACCTGCTCCAAGAAGCTGAAGAAAGCTTCCATGGAATATCAGGCGATCATGGCAAGGTCTCTTCCGATCGAGGTTACAAACGGAACGCTCGAAGGCGACATCGCTCCGGGCAAGATCACATTCTACCGCCTGCAGTCCACAGCAGACAACATCCTGCGTGCATACGTTGCAGAAGGTGAAGTACTTGATGTACCGACAAGATCCTTCGGTGGCATCGGCGTATTCGCGATTCCTGAGATGGGACGTTTCTACCGTCACGCATTGATCGAGAAGAACTTCCCGCATCACGGCGCTGTAGCATTCGGTCACTTCGGAAAGGCTCTGTTCGAAGTATTTAAGTACATCGGCGTTGCATATGACGAGATCGGCTACAACAGACCTGCAAGCCTTCCTTATCCTTCCGAGAATCCGTTCGCATAAGGATATAGAAA
>JAFYDQ010000113.1 GCA_017544705.1 Lachnospiraceae bacterium
CTGTCGCATACTATGCCTCTATAGGATTCCTGCCATGCAGTACAGTGGACGTATCCTCTTCCGCACAACTCCTCATCAGTTTCAGCTGATTTGATAACTATTGAATCGTTTATTTCTTCCATACAATCCTCATTTATACTGAAAGATAATCAAAATAACTATTTCTTTCACAATATCATATCACATATCTTTGATTCATATAACGTAATAAAATCCCTGCGGGATTTACTGTTTCGCTCAGCACGGATGAAGGGTTTGGGTTTACCCAACAAGGGTTATTAGGGGAACCCTGATCAAGCGATCGTGGGCCCAGATTGGGACCTGCGATCTCTGCTTGTTAAAACCAATTATTGATTTTCAAATCATGAAAATGATCATCTCCACTCTTAGTCCATTTTTGTTCTGAATTGATTCTGGTCGAACTAAGCCATTTTCGAGGGGATACGTGCGGTTTGTGGCAATTTTTGCTTCTTAGACGCGATTTTTGGCGGAGCACGACCATTTTTGCCACTTAGGAGCCAAAAATGGCACGACACAACCTTTGGGATTCTCGCGCTTTTTTGCATTTTTTGCCTCTTAAACCCGATTTTTGGCACTACACGACCATTTTCGCCTCTTAGAAGCGATTTGTGGCACAAAAGCCGGGAATCCAGTTCCTCAATCGGATGCATCCCCGCCAGGATCATTTCATCATTTCCGTTTCTTCCAAACAAAGGGATACGAAAACAGGAGCTAACAAGCAGAGATCGTAGGGCTCTTTTTAGCCCACGATCGCTTGATCAGGGTTCCCCTAATAACCCTAGTTGGGCAAAGCCCAAACCCTTCTCACCAGTGGTGAGAAACAGTAAATCCGGTCGGATTTTATTACGGAAAAAATCGGAAAGGAGGAAACGGTAGTGATTAAAGTAACGGACTATGATAAAATGACTCTGCGGGATGCCCGAGAGTTATATATGTACCTTGAAAAGAAAGAAATACTGGAAAGCTATCGTTTTCCCTCCAAGCCCGGAAAAGACGGGTACTATCGGATCTATGTTTCCGATCCGTCCAAAAAGACAGGACGAAAGCAACTTTTTGCCAAGACCATAACGGAACTTCAGGATAAAGTATATGAGCACGAGAAGGGAATAACGGGAAAGACCAAGAAAACCTTCCGAGAGGTCTACATATTTGTGTTGGATGAAAAGCTTAGATATGTGAAGGATCCGGAGAAACTGCTCAGCGCACAGAATTCGGTCAGCGTGCTCAAGTCTTATTACAAGAGATATTTTGAGGGCACAGATTTTGAGGAGCGTTATATCGATGCGATCACGAAAAGCGATATCGAGGAGATCATATATTATAATATGAAGAAATACTCCTTGCGTGAGAAGGCTCTGAATTCCTTAAAAAGTATTTTGAAGGCATCATTCGAGCTGGCATACGAGCAATACTGGATCCAGGAGAATCCGTTTACGCGGATTAACTTCAAAAAGTTCAACGGTATGATCGTAAGAGAGGCGGCTATCGAAAAGCGCGTACACTCGGAAGATGATATGAAGCGGATCCTAAAGGAAATACACAGGATGCAGGAGAAAAAGCCCGGCTGCGTTCCGGCCTATGCGTTGGAGATGCAGATCCTAATGGGCGCAAGGCGGGGAGAGATCCCACCGCTTCGCAGATCTGATATTCATGAACGGTATGTTTTGATTTCCCGGGAACAGATCACGGTCAAGAAGCATGATGATATTCCGGAGCACTTTGAGATAGTGGAGCACACCAAAACATACAAAAACCGGCAGTTTCCCATTACTGAGAGCCTGAAGGAGTTTTTGGAACGTTTGTTTCAGATGCTGGATCAATACTATCCGGAAAGCGAGTTTCTGTTTCCTGCCGATAACGAAAACGGCGTGATCAACAATAACGCAGTTTATCATTTTTATTACCGGATGTGCCAGAGGCTTTCCATTCCAATCAGCAGAGACCTGATCAAAGGAACGCATTCTTTTCGCAGAAATGCGATCACGGATGTGATCAATGCATCAGGCGGCAACCTGATCCTGGCAGCAGAATTGTTTGGGAATTCGCCGGAAGTGGCGAAAAAGAACTATTATACCGGGGTCAATACGAGCTTAGCTCTCGAGGCATTAAACCAAAGAACGTTTTCTTAACCAAATCTTAACCAAAATCTTAACCAAAAAAGCGGCTTTATCACAAAATGACAAATGCCGGAAACCAGTAAAATCAATGGTTTCCGGCATCTCATCCAAGTCGGCGTGACAAGATTTGAACTTGCGGCCTCTACGTCCCGAACGTAGCGCTCTACCAAACTGAGCCACACGCCGATCATGCGCTGATGCAGATTCATACTTGCATCGCGAACAGTCCTAGTATACCATATAAATCGAAAAATTCAACAAAAAAATCAAAAACAAGGGCAAACATGGAACAGGACATTTTTGAAAGACAGATCAGATTGATCGGAGATGCGGCAATGGAACGCCTGCGTTCCTCTCATGTAGCGGTGTTCGGGATCGGCGGTGTCGGCGGATATGTGGCGGAAGCGCTTGCCAGGTCGGGGATCGGTGAGCTTACGCTGTTTGATCACGATACGGTGGCACTCTCCAATCTGAACCGTCAGATCATCGCATTGCACAGTACGATCGGCAGACGCAAAGTGGATGTGATGAAAGAGCGGATCCTGGACATTGCTCCGGAAACGGTCGTTCATGCAAATCCGGTGTTCTTTCTGCCGGAGAATGCGGATGCGATTGATTTTGACGCATTTGATTATGTGGCGGATGCGATCGATACCGTTACGGGAAAGATTGCCCTGATCCTGAAGGCACAGGGAGCAGGAGTGCCCGTGATCAGTGCGATGGGCGCAGGAAATAAGATGGACCCTTCCGCATTTCGCGTTGCGGATATCTATGAAACGAAAGTCTGCCCGCTTGCCAAAGTGATGCGCAAAGAACTGAAAGCAAGGGGTGTGAAGTCCTGTAAGGTGGTTTATTCCGAGGAGGAACCGGTAAGGATAGCGGGAGATCCGGATCCGAAAACGGGCAAGATCGCGCCCGGCAGCAATGCGTTTGTACCGGCCACGTGCGGCCTGATCATGGCAGGCGAGATCGTTAGGGATCTTAGCGGATGGACGCAGGCATAGAACGGATTTAAGCAGAAAAAAAGCACCAACATCCCAGAATTCTCTGAAACATCGGTACTTCAAGTGCGCGATCAGGGGCTCGAACCCTGGACACCCTGATTAAGAGTCAGGTGCTCTACCAACTGAGCTAAGCGCGCATATCCTTATTTGACGCACGTGTTATTATATTATATAGATGACATAATTGCAAGCGGATTTTTGAAAAAATCTTCAAAAGGCTGATAAATGGTTATTGACACACATGCACACTATGACGATAAGCGGTTTGAAGAGGATTTAGACCGGATCATGTGCGATATGAAAGCGCAGGGCATGATCGCCGTAAACGCCTCTATTGACCGCAAGTCCTGGGAGGACACGATTCGTCTGATCGAAACGTATGAGCCGCTCTACGGGATGCTCGGGATCTATCCGGAATACGTTGCGGATTACGGAGATCAGGATCTAGACCGGATCAGAGAACTTGCCGCGCACGAAAGGATCGTTGCGATCGGCGAGATTGGCCTTGATTACCATTACGAAAACCATCCGGATAAGGAATTGCAGATGGAATGGTTCCGAAAGCAGATCAGCCTTGCAAAAGAGTTACATCTGCCGATCAATGTGCACAGCAGGGATGCGGCGGAGGACACACTGAACGTGATCCGCTCGGAAAATGCGGCAGAGTGCGGCGGGATCATTCATTGCTTTTCTTCAAGCCCGGAGATCGCCCTGGAATATGTAAAACTCGGGTTTTACCTGGGGATCGGCGGGGTCGTGACGTTTTCCAATGCAAAAAAACTCAAAGAAGTGGTAAAGGCGATTCCCATTGAGAACATCGTTCTGGAAACGGACTGCCCATACCTGGCCCCCATGCCGCACAGAGGAGAGCGCAACAGTTCCCTGTATCTGCCCCTGGTGATCGAAGAGATCGCAGGACTCAAGGATATGACAGTAGATGAGGTGGAGCAGATCACGGAAAAGAATGCCAGAGAGGTGTACCGGCTATGACAACGCTCGTTCAGCCACATTCAACCTTTGACGTGCTGAAGAAATATCATTTCTCCGCACGGAAAAAATACGGACAGAACTTCCTGATCGATGCACACGTGCTGGACAAGATCATGGAAGCGGCACAGATCGCGCCGGAGGATTGTGTCATTGAGATCGGGCCCGGGATCGGCACCATGACGCAGGGTCTGTGTGAACGCGCGGGAAAAGTCATTGCGATCGAGATTGACGATGCCCTGATCCCGATCTTAAAGGATACGCTTTCTTCATATAATAATGTAACCGTTGTGCATGCGGATGTCATGAAAACGGATCTGCATCAACTGATCGAAGAGGAAAATCAGGGGAAGCCGGTCAAGGTCGTCGCCAATCTTCCTTATTACATTACCACGCCGATCATCATGAGCCTGTTTGAAAGCGGCATTCCGTTAAAGAGCATTACCGTCATGGTCCAGAAGGAAGTGGCGGACAGGATGCAGGAAGGACCGGGCAGCAAGGACTACGGGGCCCTGTCCCTGGCGGTGCAATACTATGCGAAGCCGGAGATCGTGGCAAATGTTCCGCTAAACTGTTTTGTTCCAAGACCCAAAGTGGGATCGGCCGTGATCCGTCTAACGGCATATGAGAAACCGCCGGTGGATGCAAAAGATCCCGCGCATATGTTCCGGCTGATCCGCGCATCTTTCAACCAGAGGCGAAAAACACTGGTAAACGGCCTGTTTAACGCATCGGAGCTGCATTACGAAAAGGAGCAGATCGCAGGCGTGTTAAAGGAGATGGGACTGGGCGAAGATGTCAGGGGTGAGACTTTGACGCTGGATCAGTATGCCACCCTCTCCAATCGCCTTTTGACATTGAATTAGACGTATGATACACTAATGTAGAATGCATAGATGTTGTTGTTTTGGGGAAAATGGGACACAATATCTGTTCTACATTGCAGGACATAAGGGAAACCTGCAATAGTAAAGGGGTCAGGTGAAATCAATTGGACAAATATGAATACCAGGTTTGCGCCGATCAGATTAAAACCTTCTTTGACGAGCAAAGATATGCCGAGGCAATGGAAATTGCCGACAGGATTGATTGGAGACGCGTAAAATCCGTTTCCATGCTTCGCATCGTCAGCGCAGTCTACAGGTATAATAACCGCTACGAAGAAAGCCGGGATATCCTACTCCTGGCTTATGATCGTTATCCGGAAGGACGCGATATCGTTTATTCCCTGTGTGAACTCGCCATCGAAATGAATGACGTGGTTTCCGCGGTGGAATATTATAAACAGTTTATGCGGATCGCACCGGAGGATACGAACAGTTACATTCTTCTCTATAAGATTTACGTAGCACAGGATGTTACGCTGGAGGAACGCATCCAGGTACTGGAAGAATTCAAAAAGCGCGACTACAGGGAAGAATGGGCATACGAACTTGCATATCTATATCATAAAGTAGGACAGAAATCCAAGTGTATTGAAGCATGTGACGAGATGATCCTTTGGTTTGGCGACGGCTACTATGTCCGCAAAGCCATGGAACTGAAGATGCAATACACGGATCTGACACCGGAGCAACGCCGGAAGTACGAAGGAACTCCTAACCCGCAAATCGCAGAAGCATACGGACAGCCGATCCAGGGGCCCTATGAAGGAGAAGGCCAGCAGGTGTATGGTGCGCAAAACTATACATCCGGGGACCTGTACGGTCAGGGAACCTATGCACCGCCGCAGTATCAGGAACAGAACTACGGGGAAAACATTCAGGTGCAGCCGGTCAATTCCGGAAAATACAGCACCATGAACCTGCAGGAGGAACTGGCCCGCAGCATGGAAGCGTTCATGGCACAGGAGGATTCCGGCATACAGGCACCGTATTACGGGCAGCAGACGGAGCTTTATGAGCCGGCGCAGAATGCGAATGCTTACGGAACGGGTTATGCAAATCCGTACGAAAACCCATATGCAAATCCATACGGAAATGATTATGAGCAGTCGTTTTCACAGCAGAACGAGCTGTCCAGACAGATGTACGAACAGGGCGTATATGAGCCGGTCATTCAGTCGGAACCGGCGGCAGAGCCTGTCGAAAAACCGCAGCAGAAGGAATTGTCGGTCATTTCCACAGACAAGAAATTCGAATCCCTTCTGGAGCAGGAATATGACGGACAGATTTCGTTAAGCCTGCCCGACACGGAAATGGTAGAACGCCAGATCACGGGGCAGCTGAATCTGGATGATATCCTGAACGGTTTTGAAGACCGTAAGAAAGAGGCAGACCAGAAACAGGAAGAAGAACGCAGACTGGAAAAACAGCGCCGCAGGGAAGAACAGCGCAAGGCCATGAACGAGACATCGGATATCATGGCACAACTGGCCGGTGTGATCCCGGGATCTACTACAGGCACCCTGCCTTCCGGCAGGATCCTGACGCTGGAAGAAGAATACGGCGGAAATCTTTCCAAGATCCGCGAAGAAGATACCAGGGCAATGGAAGAAGCGGCCAGGGCAGAGCAGGAAGCAGAAGCTCTCGTTCCGGCAGCTGAAGTACCGGTTGAGGTAGCGCCTGAAGTTGCGGCTGAAGTGCCTGTTGAAGCGCCGGCTGAAGTACCTGCCGAAGCGCCGGCCGAAGTACCGACAGAAGAACCGGTCGAAGTGCCGGAGGAAATAACGGTTGCAGAAGCCGCACCGGAACCCGAGCCGATACCTGAGCCTGTTCCTGAGCCGGAACCCATACCGGAACCGGAACCCGAGCCAGTACCTGAGCCGATGTCGGAACCGGAGCCGATGCCGGAACCTATGCCGGAGCCCGAGCCGGAAGCAATACCCGAACCGATGGCAGAGCCCGAACCCGCACCCGATCCCATGGCTGCGTATGAAGGCATGGATTTCGGAGAGGTTGAAGAGATCGAAGAACTGGAACAGCCGGACGATCTGGATGATATGCTCAAGACCAGCAACATGCCGATCGGAGATATCGACAGAATCGCCCAAGCCAATTATGAGGCCGGCATTGAGATGGAGGAAGAACCGCGTCGCAACCATCCCAGCTATATGAAACTGGAAGAAGCCGTTGTGAGCCGGCGTGATTTCAACGAAGATGAGCAGAAGATCTTCACGCGTCTGGAGGGAATCGAAACACTGAAGGCACAGATCGTAGACGTGATGGATACGCTGAGCATGGAGGCTTATCACGGAAACGTGATCGTTACCGGATCAGACAACTCCGGAAGGAAGACGCTTGCACTCGATATCGTAAAAGCCATTCAGAGCCGGGACAGCCAGTTCTCCGGTAAGGTTGCCAAGATTTCCGGTGAGGCCCTGAATAAGAAGAATATCCCGCTAACGATCAAGAAGCTTCGCAACGGGGCACTGATCGTGGAAAATGCGGGCGGCCTGACATTGGAATCCGTAAATATCATCACGGATGCACTGCGGCAGGAAACGGAACCGGTA
>JAFYDQ010000015.1 GCA_017544705.1 Lachnospiraceae bacterium
CGCATTGGTGGAGTCGCCGATCTGTGCGTCGGTCACCAGCGGCAGGATAGCGTTGATGCGGGATTCATCCTTATCCACAGCCATTACCTGGTGGTGGAGTTCATAGAGCTGCTTCGTGAGCAAAACGCCAAAATTACTGAGACCGATCAAAAGTATGGACTTCATGATTCCTCCTGTCTTTTCAGCCGACCGTGATCTTTTCGATCGGACAGCGGCTGTCTGTCTGCCTGAGAGAAACTGCGGCAAAGATCAGAGTCAGTCCGCCGACGCGGCCGAAGAACATCAAAAAAATGAGAATCGCACGGGAGAGCATCCCGAGAGTAGGCGTCAGGCCGAGTGAAAGCCCGACCGTGCCGATAGCCGAGGCTGTTTCAAATAGGCAGGACCCGAAAGGCAGCCCTTCATGCGTGCTGATCGCCATGGCACCGCCGACAGACAGCGCAAAATAGAGGTACAGGAGCGTGGCTGCACTCTTGACGACACTGTCTTCCACGCGACGTCCCATCAGTTGTACGTTGGATCTGCGGGTAAATACGGAAAACCCGTTTGCTATAAGGACAGCAACGGTAGTTGTCTTGATACCTCCTGCGGTCGAACCCGGGGATCCGCCGATCAGCATCAGGATGATCATGATCACACGGCCCGAGCTGCTCATTGCATTCAGGTCTGCCGTATTAAAACCGGCGGTACGCGGTGTGATTGCCTGGAAGATGGACATGCAGATCCTGTCCCTGACCGGAAAGGCGGCAAAATCATTCAAATAGAACAGACCTGCGGGTATCAGGATCAGGATCAGCGTTGAGAGCAGGATGACTTTGCTCTGCAGACGGTATTTTCTGAAGGTAAAACGATGCGTGGCAATATCGTTCCAGGTCAGGAAACCGATTCCGCCGGTCACGATCAGAAGAGAGATGACCAGGTTGACCGGAATACTGTTTCCAAAGGCGCTTAAAGAAGAAAAAGCACCGCTTTTTGTTCCCATCAGGTCAAATCCCGCATTACAAAACGCGGAAACGGAGTGAAAGGCGCTCATCCAGATCCCGCTCCTGCCGTATTTTCCGACAAACGACGGCAGCATCAGAGCGAATCCGAGAAATTCCACGATAAACACAGTCAGGAAGATAAACCGGATCAGCTTGACGATCCCGCCGATCTGGGGAGCGGAAAAATTGTCCTGAAGGATGGTGCGTTGGAAAAGGGAGATCTTTCTGCCGGCCAAGAGGGCAAAAAAGGCTGTAATGGATACGACACCGAGCCCGCCGATCTGGATCAGCAGCAAAATGATGACCTGCCCGGGAACGGACCAGTAAGTTGCCGTATCTCTGATCACGAGACCTGTGACACAGACCGCGGATGCCGCAGTAAAAAGTGCATCGGGAAAAGAAGTACCGATCCCGCTCCGGGTACAGAACGGAAGCATGAGCAGCATGGCACCGAGCAGGATCACGGCAAGAAATCCCAGTATGATGATCTGGAAGGAAGATATTCTTTTGTTCAGAAATAAATGACGCATCTGTAACACTCCTGTATCAATCTTACAGGAATATCATAGATGCAAGGATGCAAAGATGGTGTTAAGGCTTTGCAGAAGGATGTTAAGAAGAAATTAAGACGCGCTCAGTCCCCGAGACTTGCAACGCAGAAATTTCTGCCGTCGTGGTGGAAAACAGAAATCCCGACGGAAAGCAGATCAGGGTTTAAAAGGTATTGTCTGCCGGTTGCCGTGGACATCCAGGCGTCCACGGTATCCTGGGCCGTACCGTAATCCTTGGCCAGAAGCTCCGCCCTGTAATAGGCCGGTGCAACCGTATACCACATCGAGCCGTTCGGCCGCGTATGGTTAAAGCAGGCCGTGGATTCTTTTGAGCGCACATCTGCACAGAATTCCAGACTCATATTTGCTTCCAAAGGCGGAAGATTACCGCGGGTGCGGTATGCATTGATCGCGGTAAGGATCTCGCCCGACATGGTCTTGTCGATCGATCCGAGAGCGATATAGGTACAGTCTCCGACATCAAAAACAATGGGAGTGCCGTTTCCTGTCTTATTAGGATCCTTTTCTTCTTCCGCATCATCTGTCGGTGTGGGGGTCGGTGTAGGGGTAGTGTCCGTTACCGGCAGTTCCGGCGGTTCTGCGATCGAAACGCTTTCCCCGGTGGGAATCTCGGACACAGTCGGTGCGGGAACGGCTTCGGACCGTTCGATCTGCATCACACGGCTGCTGTCCGTCGGTTTCGCTTCAGGCAGCAGTTCCGTGATCGCCTGCTGCGTAGCCGGATCCTGCGTTACGGCTGCAGCTTTATCATCGGCGCCGCATCCTGCAACAAAGCACGCAAAGAGAAGCAGCACGCATATGGCTGACAGGCGGCGTGATATTTTACGAAAAAACAAGACCTTCATTTGTTTACTCCTATTTTGTCATGCGGCCGGCAAAAAACCTGCCGATGTGAAATACGGGATTGTCGAATTTCCGTTTGACTCTCTTTAATTCCTGCCGGATGGAAATATGCTGCGGACAATGCGTTTCGCAGGCCCCGCATTCTTTGCAGAGTGAAGCATAGGCAGGTTTCTTTTTCATGGCCGTGCACATGAAATATTCCCGGAAGGCATTCGCATAGCCGTCGATATAGCTGGCATTATAAAACCGGAAGCATCCCGGGATATCGATACCCGCAGGGCAGGGCATACAGTAACTGCAGCCCGTACACGGGATCTTAATGCTCTTTTGGATGATCTCCTTTGCCCGTGAGAGAGCCTGATGATCCTGCTCCGTCAGGGAGTGTGCCTCTGTCTCGGAAGCGATCCGGATGTTCTCTTTCAGCATTTCCATGGAATTCATGCCGGAGAGCACGGTGGTCACGCCCGGTTGGTCATAAAGCCAGCGGAAAGACCATTCCGCATCCGACCAATCCGGATGCGCCGCCTTTAAGATCGCAGAAGCATCGGCGGGCAGTTTGGCAAGCTTTCCGCCCCTGAGAGGTTCCATGATGATCACGGGAATGCCCATGCCGGCGGCTTCGTTGAGTCCGCTTCTGCCGGCCTGCGCGGTTTCATCCATGTAATTGTACTGGATCTGGCAGAAATCCCATGCATGCGCATGAAGCAGCTCGATAAAGGCTACGGATGAGCCATGGTAGGAAAAGCCGACATTCCTGATCTGGCCTTTGGCTTTCTTTTCGGCGATCCAGTCCAGAACATTCCTGTCAAGCAACGCCTGCCAGGTCGTTGCATCCGGCAGCATGTGCATCAGGAAATTATCGACATAATCGGTTTTTAAGCGTTTCAGCTGTTCCGAGAACTTCTTTTCCATCTCTGCCGTATCATGCATCATATAATGCGGCAGTTTTGTAGCAATCTTTATATCGGAACGGATCCCGAGTTTCTCAACTACAGTCCCGAGAGCGTCTTCGCTCCCGGGATAGATGTAAGCCGTATCAAAATAGTTGACTCCCATTTCATGGGCATAAGCAATTTCTTTTTCGACTTCTTCC
>JAFYDQ010000114.1 GCA_017544705.1 Lachnospiraceae bacterium
AGCTTTTACATGTCGTATGTGATCTATCTGACGTTGTCGGGCAGGGAAGCGGGATCCAGAGAGGGGATCAATCTGCGGTTGTTCAGCACCGTGATCGTAAACGGACACCTGAGTGTTCACGGGATCGAGAATATCCTGCTGTTTATCCCGTTCGGGATCCTGATCCCGTTACTGTGGAAAATGTTCCGAAAGGGATACAGACTGATCCTGCTGGCGTTTATTGTCAGCATGCTGATCGAAATGATGCAGTTATTGACACACAGGGGATTCTTTGAACTGGATGATATCCTGTTAAATACGTTTGGGGCCTGGATCGGTTATCTGGTCGTTTATTTCTTTTCGCTGCCGTTTTCCTTATCCGCTGATTCGCCGCGGCCCCGGTAGAGCCTTAAGACATTCCGGAACCAGTGAATGGCAAATAACAGCACGGGAATCAGGATCGTAAGTGCGATGGAGGCACGAAACAGATCCCTGGCAAGCGGGGAATCAATGATGGAAAAGACCAGTGTCAGAATATAGAGCAGTACCAGAAGTACTGCAAGGATGATCGCAAAGATTCTCTTCATACCGTGATTATACCCTACGGTTGATTTCTTGACAACAAAGCATTAGAATTGAAAAGAAGGGGAAAGACATGATCCTATTTGAACTGAGCAGACAACTGGATATCCGCCTGTACCGCACCATGAATGCGCTGGATAAGAACTACGGAGCGGTAGGAAAATATATCCTGATGGATGACACGTTCATTTTGCTCGGATATGATCATTCCGTAAAGATCAACATGATGACCAGGGAACTGTCTGCTGATGCGGGCATGCGTTCCTTTGAGATCGAATCCGAACCGATCATGTGGTTTTCCGAAGACTCCGCGGAGAGTTATGTCATTTCCATGATCTCCAATGCCATGCGTCAATGGCTGAATGTTGACAGCATGCGCCAGTCTGAAATCTATGAAGCGCTGGAAACAGTCAATCGTGTATTATCCCGATACAATTTAAGAATATTGTTCGACATGGACAGTATGTGCATCTACTATGACGGCGAAAACATGACATTTGAGCAGGCCGTGAATCATATCATGGAGATGGATGCGGAAAAGGAAACGGAGGCGTTTCTTCCCGAATGGTTTTCGGAGGCCGAATATCTTCGTTCGGTTAACCGGTTGGAGGAAGCAACGGAGCGCTATGAGAAGGTTTTAAAGTTTACGAACAGATCCCAGCCGATCTATACGACCAGTGCTTTTCATCTGGCGGAGTGCTACTATTTCCTGAGTAATTATGAGAGAGCCATCAAGCTTTATTACCGGTGTAATTTAGAGTTCATCACGAATGCGGATGATTTTTACATCCATCTCGGACATGCGCTTCTGGATGAAAAAATGAAAAAATACGAACGGCAGATCAAGACGTTCTACCGTTGCAGGATCGATAAGGATTATGCATTGAGCCACAAGGCGGCCATGGAAGCGGCCGGAAACGAAGTGGCCGATGTCTTTGATGAATATGAAAAGACCTGCCTGGATATGGGCATGAAGAAATATGCCGAACACAGAAAGCATATGCCCAAAGATGCGGATGATATCGATGAGATCCTGGCGCTTGATCTGGACGAGGGGAACGATAAGTCGGGGCCGCCGAGAAAATATGAGAATATCACTTTGATCGAACAGCCCGTGCAGGAAGATATCGGAAGTAAGACCTGGAACGAACTGCTGGCGGATGCTTTGGATGATTATATTTCGGGAGAATATCAGAAGGCATTCGAGATCTATCTGCGCATGCGGGAAGAGGTCGGCGAGGATACGGATTACGCCACCTGGATTTGGTTCATGCTCGGAAAACTGTATATCGTTGCGGAAGAATACGAAAAGGCTATGGAAGCCCTGAATCATTGCGATCCTAACCGGTTCGGCCTCGTTTACCGCCTGGACGATTATCTGATCTTGTATGCGCATACCAGGATCATCTGTGATGATTTTGAAAGCAATCCGAATTACCGGAGGCTGGTCCGCGGCAGGATCGATTTCTATTTTGCCAAGTATGACCAGACCTACAACCAGATGACCAGGGAACTGCTGCTCATGAACTCCTACGGGAAATATGAAAAGGAGTGCATGGAAAGTGCGAAAACGGCGCTTGCGGACAAGCTCCCGCAGGAAACGGAAGAGTCGGAGAACAGGACAAGAGTGGAGTCATCGATTGCCAAAGGCCTCATGAAGTTTTTCCGAGAAAAGAAGTGATTTTTATGCGTTCCTGTGTTATAATGAGCGCACGAGTTTTATTAAAAATCTATATTTAGGAAGGTGAAGAGTATGGGATTAATATCAGCAATTACCGCAGCAGCCGGATCTGCTTTGGCTGACTCCTGGAGAGAGTATTTTTACTGTGAATCCATGAGCGCCGATGTCATGATCGTCAAGGGAAATAAGCGTACGGGGGGAAAGAGCTCCAATACCAAAGGAAGCGATAACCTGATCAGTAACGGCTCCATTATCGCGGTTAACGACGGACAGTGTATGCTGATCGTTGAACAGGGCAAAGTTGTTGAAGTTTGTGCAGAGCCCGGCGAATTTGTATGGGATTCTTCGACAGAACCCAGTATTTTCTACGGCAGTCTTGGTGAGAATATCAAGAAGTCATTCATGCAGATCGGAAGACGTTTCACGTTCGGCGGTGATACGGCGAAAGACCAGCGTGTTTATTACGTAAATACCAAGGAACTTGTCGGCAATAAGTACGGTACCGCCAATCCGGTTCCGTTCCGTGTCGTTGATAAGAATGTCGGACTGGATGTGGACATTTCGATCCGCTGCCATGGCGAATATTCTTACAAGATCGTTGACCCGGTTCTGTTCTATACGAATGTTGCCGGTAATGTAACGGACAAGTATACCAGAGATAAGATCGATTCCCAGCTGAAATCCGAACTGATGACGGCATTGCAGCCTGCATTTGCAAAGATTTCCGATATGGGCATCCGTTATTCCGCACTTCCCGGTCATACCGAGGAGATCGCGGATGCGCTGAATGATGTGCTGTCCCAGAAATGGGGAGAACTTCGCGGTCTTGCGATCGTGTCCTTCGGTGTGAACAGCGTAACGGCATCCGAGGAAGACGCAGAGATGATCAAGACCATGCAGACGATGACCAATCCTGCAATGGCAGCAGCAAGACTGACAGCCGCACAGGCTAATGCTATGGAAAGCGCTGCAAGCAATACAAGTGCAGGTCCGATGATGGCATTTGCCGGCATGAACATGGCAAACAATGCAGGCGGGATGAACGCCAGCAATCTGTATGCAATGGCTGCACAGCAGCAACAGGCGGCACCCGCGGCAGCAGCACCCGCAGCAGCACCTGCAGCAGGAGGCTGGACCTGTGCATGCGGACATACAGGCAATACCGGAAAATTCTGTGCGGAATGCGGCGCACCGCAGCCTTCGGCTGACGGCTGGACCTGCACGTGCGGAACGGTTAACAAAGGAAAGTTCTGTCAGAACTGTGGCGCTAAGAAACCAGCAGGCGCACCGGTTTATAAGTGCGACAAGTGCGGATGGGAACCGGAAGATAAGACCAATCCTCCGAAGTTCTGTCCGGAATGCGGCGATCCGTTTGACGATGATGACGTACAATAATAACTGATTGTTTTTTTGCTCAAATTATTATTTTTTAGATAGCGACCGCATATAGGGTTTGATATAATACCATAGGGTCTAAATGACCCTGTGGTATTATTTTGTGAAGAGAAATCAAGATACAACATGATCTACAATAATATTCTGGAGGCGATCGGACACACACCGATCGTCCGGCTGCAAAAACTGACAGATGAAACAATGGCTGAAGTCCTGGTGAAGTATGAAGGACTTAATATCGGCGGATCGATCAAGACACGTACGGCATATAATATGCTGAAGAAGGCCGAAGAGGAAGGATTGATCGGGCCTGATACCGTAATCGTGGAAGCGACCAGCGGAAATCAGGGAATCGGTCTTGCACTTGTCGGTGCTGTCAAAGGGTATCATGTGATCATTATCATGCCGGACTCCGTTTCCGAAGAGCGGCGAAAACTTGTCAGGGCTTACGGGGCAGAAGTTATTTTGGTCCATGATGACGGCGATATCGGGGCATGCATGGATGAGTGTCTTCAAACGGCTGTCCGAATGGCTGATGAAGATCCCAACGTTTATATTCCGCAGCAGTTCACCAATGTCAACAATCCGAAAGTACATAAATACCATACGGCTTTGGAAATTCTTGAGCAGGTGGAGGGACCGATCGACGGTTTCTGTTCCGGTGTCGGGACCGGCGGCACGATCTCAGGGATCGGAGAGACGTTAAAGTCCCAGAACCGGGATATCCTGATCTGGGCAGTTGAACCGGAAAATGCAGCGATTCTTTCGGGCGGCAGTATCGGCACGCATCTGCAGATGGGGATCGGTGACGGGATCATTCCGGACAACCTGAACACAGAGATTTATTCCGATATCTGTGTGATCTCGGATGACGAAGCATTAAATACAGCTAAAAAGCTGATGCGTGAAGAAGGGATCATGTGTGGGATCTCTTCCGGTTCCAATGTGGCAGCGGCACTGAAGATGGCGAAAGTGCTGGGACCCGGTAAAACGGTCGTAACCATTTTACCGGATACAGGGGAACGTTATTTTTCAACCGTTTTATTTGACTGATACAGGCGACGCGAATATTTCGCGTCGTTTTAAAAATAAGGATCGATACGGTTTAAGGAGGCTGCAATGAAAAAGAGAGATGACATCAACAAAATCCTGATCATCGGATCCGGCCCGATCATTATCGGACAGGCCTGTGAATTCGATTATTCCGGAACACAGGCATGTAAAGCTTTGAAAAAGCTCGGGTACGAGATCGTGCTGGTCAATTCCAATCCGGCAACCATCATGACTGACCCGGAGACGGCTGATGTGACCTACATTGAGCCCCTGAATGTCGAACGACTGACACAGATCATCGAAAAAGAGAGACCGGACGGACTGTTGCCGAACCTCGGCGGGCAAACCGGTCTGAACCTTTGCTCGGAATTGAATGAGGCAGGCGTGCTTGATAAATTCAATGTCAAGGTGATCGGTGTCCAGGTGGATGCGATCGAGCGAGGAGAAGACCGCATCGAATTTAAGAAAACCATGAAAGAACTCGGGATCGAAATGGCAAGATCCGAGGTTGCGTATTCCGTAGATGACGCCCTGCATATTGCAGACAAACTCGGCTATCCTGTCGTGCTGCGCCCCGCTTATACAATGGGCGGTGCCGGCGGCGGGCTCGTGTATAACGTGGACGAGTTGAAAACCGTATGCGAAAGAGGACTGCAGGCCAGCATGGTCGGCCAGGTTCTTGTTGAAGAATCCATACTGGGCTGGGAAGAACTGGAGCTGGAAGTTGTCCGTGATGCGACGGGCCGGATGATCACGGTGTGCTTTATCGAAAACATCGATCCGCTCGGTGTGCATACCGGCGATTCATTCTGCTCGGCACCGATGCTGACGATCCCGGAAGATGTGCAGCAGGAATTACAACGGCAGGCATATAAGATCGTTGATGCGATCGAGGTCATCGGCGGTACAAATGTTCAGTTTGCAAGAAATACGGATGACGGAAGGATCATCGTGATCGAGATCAACCCGCGTACCTCCCGTTCCTCCGCACTTGCGTCCAAAGCAACGGGCTTCCCGATTGCACTGGTATCAGCCATGCTTGCGGCAGGACTGGACCTGAAAGACATTCCCTGCGGGAAATACGGTACGCTTGACAAATACGTGCCGGACGGCGACTATGTCGTGATCAAATTTGCGAGATGGGCATTTGAGAAATTCAAGGGTGCACAGGACAAGCTCGGCACGCAGATGAGAGCCGTCGGTGAAGTCATGAGCATTGGCAAGACCTATAAAGAGGCATTCCAGAAAGCGATCCGCTCTTTGGAGATCGGCAGATACGGACTTGGTCATGCCAAGGATTATGACACGCTCAGCAAGAAAGAACTGATGGACCGTTTGCATGTAGCGACTTCCCAAAGACAGTTCCTGATGTATGAAGCGATCCGTAAGGGTGCCACAACGGAGGAACTCTATCAGATCACAAAGATCAAACCTTACTTCATTGACCAGATGAGAGAACTGGTTGCGGAAGAAGAGGCACTGATGGCATATCAGGGAAGCATTCCGCCGATCGATCAGCTAAAGCAGGCTAAACAGGACGGCTTTTCCGACAGATACTTAAGCACGCTGCTTGACGTATCGGAAGATGCGATCCGCAAAGCACGCCTGGATGCAGGGATCGTGGAAAAATGGGAAGGTGTGCATGTGAGCGGCACGGAAAATTCCGCTTACTATTATTCGTCTTATAATCTTGAAAAGGATGCACCGATCTCCGATAATCCGAAGAAGATCATGATCTTAGGCGGCGGTCCCAACAGAATCGGGCAGGGTATCGAGTTCGACTATTGTTGCGTACATGCAGCCAAAGCATTGAAAAAACTCGGGTTTGAAACGATCATCGTCAATTGCAATCCGGAAACCGTTTCCACCGACTACGATACATCCGACAAATTGTATTTCGAACCGTTGACCCTCGAAGATGTGCTTTCCATTCACGACAAAGAAAAACCTCTCGGCGTGATCGCACAGTTTGGCGGTCAGACACCGTTAAACCTTGCGGCATCGCTTAAGAAAAACGGCGTTAATATTCTCGGAACAACACCGGAGACGATCGATATGGCGGAAGACCGCGACCTGTTCCGTGCCATGATGGATAAATTGGGCATTCCGATGCCCGAGTCGGGTATGGCAGTCGATGTGGAAGAGGCGATCGGGATCGCAGGAAAGATCGGCTATCCCGTTATGGTGCGTCCTTCTTATGTTTTGGGCGGAAGAGGCATGGAGGTGGTTCATGATGACGATCATATGCGTGTCTACATGGCTGCCGCGGTCGGTGTGACGCCTGACCGTCCCATCCTGATCGACCGTTTCCTGCAAAATGCAATGGAGTGTGAGGCGGATGCGATCTCCGACGGCGAGAATGTATTTGTGCCTGCCGTAATGGAACATATCGAACTTGCCGGTGTACATTCCGGTGACAGTGCCTGTGTACTGCCTTCCAAGAACATTTCGGAGCGCAATGTGGAGCTGATCCGGGAATACACGATGAAGATTGCAAAGGAAATGAACGTACGCGGTCTGATGAATATGCAGTATGCGATCGAAAATGACAAGATCTATGTGCTCGAAGCCAATCCGCGTGCCAGCCGGACCGTGCCGCTTGTATCCAAGGTCTGCAATATCCGTATGGTACCGCTTGCAACGGAAGTCATCACTGCAGAGCTTACCGGCAGGCCTTCCCCGATCCCTTCCCTGAAACGGCAGAAGTTCCACCACTGCGGTGTTAAGGAAGCGGTATTCCCGTTCAACATGTTCCAGGAGGTTGACCCGCTGCTTGGTCCCGAAATGCGTTCCACGGGTGAAGTGCTCGGGATGGCATCTGATTTCGGCGAGGCATTTTATAAAGCGCAGGAGGCTACCCAGACAAGGCTTCCGCTTTCCGGCACCGTGCTGATCAGCGTCAACGATAACGACAAAAAGGATCTTATCGAGGTGGCGGAAGGTTTTTATGACTGTGGATTTGATCTGATCGCTACCGGCGGAACCTGCGATATGATCGTCAATGCGGGGATCCCCTGCACCAAGATCTTCAAGCTGCAGCAGGGCAGGCCGAATGTTTTGGATGCGATCACGAACAATCAGGTTTCTCTGGTAATCAATACACCGGATGACAAAAAAGGCGCAATGGATGACTCCTATATCCGGAAAGGCGTGATCAAAGCCCGCATTCCGTATGTATCCACCATGGCGGCCGCGAAGGCTTCGATCGCGGGGATCAAGGCCATGAAAGAAACCATGGGAAGCGTCAAATCCCTGCAGCAGTTCCACGCAGAGATCGAAGAACTGGATGACTGAATTGTCTGACAGATTGCCTTCATACCCACATGTTGTAGTTGCAATTCACTTGCACACATGGTACAATTCCGATATAGTGGGGAGTATGCAAATCATGAGGTAAACCATGGCCAAAAAGACCAAAATGCCCGTGATCGAACAAACACTATATGACTGCATGGAAATGATTCCCGGCGGTTTTTGTGTTGTGCAGAAAAGAGATCGATACAGGATCGTTTTTGCCAACAAAAAACTGGCCGGGATGTTTGGTTATGAGGGGAAAGAAGTGATCAACGCTCTGCGTAAGGATGTATTTTCATATGTGGTGGATGACGATAAAGTCCGGCTGCTGCAGTTTTTTGACCAGGCGAAGGATGTGACCACGACGATCACGATCGTTCGAAAGGATCAGACAACACGCAGCATGACCATGGAAATACGGACCAGTCTTTTGTCATCCGGAATCCGCCAATACCTGATCGCTTTTAACGATGCGGGAGAGATCAACGAACAGCTGCAGCATCGCCTCCAAAAATACGAACACCGTTTTCAACTGGATGCACTGACAGGGCTTTATAACAAGGATTCTTTTTATCAGGCCACATCCGTATTGCTGAAAGAACATCCGGATGAGGAATACGTGATCACGCAGTGGAATTTCGACCGGTTCAAGGCGGTGAATGAATTATACGGCAGTGCGATCGGCGATAAGATCATCCAGGAATTCGGAAAATATATGCTGGAGTTTTTTGCAGGAAGCGGCACGCAGGGAAGACTGGAGGCTGACCACTTTGTAACGTGCTGCAGCCGTGATTTTCTTGATACACATGAACAGGAGATCGAAGATCTTCTGTGGGGCAGGACGAAATGGTACTCCGTCCGCTATCCGATCCAGATCCACGCCGGGTTCTACACGATCGAAAACACGAATGAAGAAGTAAAACTGATGTGTGACCGTGCCGGTATGGCGCTGCATCCCATCAAGGACAGCTACATGACGCGCAGATCCAGTTTTACCGCGCAAATGCGTGAGATCTATCTGAAAGAGCAGCAGATGATGCGCGAAGTGGATGCCGCGATCGAAAACCGGGAGTTCTTTGTCATGTATCAGCCGATCATCAATGTACGGAGCAAAAAGATCGTTTCGGCTGAGGCGTTGGTACGTTGGAAAAAATCAGACGGCACGGTCGTATCGCCCGGAGATTTTGTACCGGTATTTGAAAAAAACGGGTTTGTATCAAAACTGGATCTCTATGTGTGTGAAGAAGTCTGCCGTTTTCAGAGTACACGGATCAGGCAGGGCCTTTCTATCGTTCCGATCTCGGTCAATTTATCCCGTGTGGATTTCTATAACAGGAATCTGAACAATGATATCTGTACACTCCTTGGTCAGTACAGTCTTTCACCGGAATATCTGAAACTGGAGATCACGGAAAGTGCTTATATGGACAGACCGCAGGAATTGATGGAGACGATCTCTTCATTCCAGAACTCCGGATTCAAGGTTTTGATGGATGATTTCGGGAGCGGCTTTTCCTCCCTCAACATGCTGAAGGATGTCAGCGCGGATATCCTGAAGATCGACATGCGTTTCATGGATGATCTTGAAACATCCGATAAAGCGGGAACGATCCTGTACTCTATCATCCAGATGGCAAAATCGATCCATATGGAGGTTATTGCGGAAGGCGTGGAAACGGAATCGCAATATGAACTGCTCTTCAGTATGGATTGCGATAATATTCAGGGTTATTATTTTTACAAACCGCTTTTAGAAGAGGAGTTTATTCAGAAACTCGATACGGATGCAAGGGTGGTTCCCGGGAACGAATCAAGCGATCAGCAAACCATTCTTTATTTTGCCAAGTCAGACGTTGAGGCCAAAGAACTGGTGACGAAACTGCAGGATCATTGCAATATCCGCACGGTCTATCAAGCGGATGACTTTTTGAAAGTGCTGCAAAAAGACTGTACCGGGATCGATATGGCCATTGTGGATCTGAGCGGTAAGATGGATCAGGGCGTGAAACTGATGGAGAAGATCCGGGACCGTGCTTATCTTGGGAATATGCCGTTTGTATTTTTTGCATGTGATTACGAAATGGAACAGGTGAAGAAAGTATTTGATCTGGGTGCGCTTGATGTCATTCTGAAACCGGTCGATTGGGATATGCAGTACGAACGTTTCAAAAAGCAGATGCGTGAGATCAGGAACCGGTCGATCCGGAATACCTTCATCAACGATACGCCGGCGTAAAACGGGAACGAAAAAGGAGCCGTCAGATGACGGCTCCTTTTGGTTGGCATATTTTACAGATAAGGTGCCAGTTTTACCTGTGCGGCAGCAAGATAATTCTCAGCGGCAACGCGATCTGCTGTTGCGATCGCAAGATCGCTCTGTGCCTTTGTAAATTCTGCAGCATAAGAAGGACTGTTGTCATACAGGGACTTGAACCAGTTATACTGTGCCTGACGGGTTGCTTCAACCTGCTTTGCATAGTATACCTTGCCGGCGAGGCATTCCAGATGGTTCTGTGCACATTCTTTGTTGATCTTTGCGATGCTGCTCTGTACGAGTGCTGTCTGTGCGGCAACGATCGCATCCTTGTTTGCACCGGTCTGAACCTTGATGAAATCGTTTAATTCACCGTTCATTCTGGCTGCATTGGCATTCAGAAGGTTAACCAGGACATCCGTATTATCGGATGAGAAGCTAACTTCTCTTGCCATTACGGGCATTGCAAGAACAAGTGCGAAAACCAGTGTTGCAGCGATCAGTTTTGTGATTCTCTTCATGTTTAAACCTCCGTGTTGCTTTAGTTTTGTGTTGTTACGTTTTCCATCATAATACATTTTATGTGATTTCGCAATCATTCTCTTATGGGAAATTGTCTGAAAAGCCCGTTTTACTTGCGCATGACGCACAAAGAGTATATACTCATTTAGAGTGTACAAATTTCAGACATTTGGAGGAAAATCATGTTAGATATGAGGTTTGTCAGGGAGAACCCTGAGGTCGTCAAACAGAATCTTCGCAATAAATTCCAGGAGGAAAAACTGCCGCTTGTCGATGAGGTCATCGCTTTGGATGAGGAAAGCCGCAAGGCCAAGCAGGAAGCGGATGATCTGAGAGCGAGCAGGAATAAGATCAGCAAACAGATCGGTGCGCTCATGGCGCAGGGGAAAAAGGAAGAAGCGGAAGAAGTCAAGAAACAGGTGACTGCAAATTCCGAGCGTCTTGCACAGCTGGAAGAGAAGGAAACCGAGCTTACGGAAAAAGTCACAAAGATCATGATGACTTTGCCGAATATCATCGATCCGAGTGTTCCGATCGGAAAAGACGATTCCGAAAACGTTGAAGTGACCAAATACGGCGATCCGTTTGTGCCCGCATTTGAGATACCGTATCATACGGAGATCATGGAACGGTTCGACGGGATCGATCTGGATGCTGCAGGTCGTGTTGCCGGAAACGGATTTTATTACCTGATGGGTGATATTGCCAGACTGCATTCCGCGGTCATTGCATATGCGCGCGATTTTATGATCGACAGAGGTTTTACGTATTGTGTTCCGCCGTTTATGATCCGCAGCAATGTTGTGACAGGTGTCATGAGCTTTGCGGAAATGGATGCCATGATGTATAAGATCGAAGGAGAGGATCTGTATCTGATCGGAACGAGTGAACACTCGATGATCGGGAAATTTATCGATACGATCATTCCGGAGGAGGAACTGCCTAAGACTTTGACCAGTTACTCTCCGTGTTTCAGAAAAGAAAAAGGCGCTCACGGTATCGAAGAGCGAGGTGTTTATCGTATCCATCAGTTTGAAAAACAGGAAATGATCGTTGTGTGTCATCCTGATGACAGTGCAAAGTGGTTTGATAAGCTTTGGCAGAACACGGTTGACCTGTTCCGCTCCATGGATATTCCGGTACGTACCCTGGAGTGCTGTTCAGGCGATCTTGCCGATCTTAAGGTGAAATCCTTTGATGTGGAAGCATGGAGCCCGAGACAGAAGAAATATTTTGAAGTCGGTTCCTGCTCGAACCTCGGGGATGCGCAGGCAAGAAGACTGAAGATCCGCGTGAACGGGAAAGACGGCAAATACTTTGCGCATACACTGAACAATACGGTAGTGGCACCGCCGCGCATGCTGATCGCATTCCTTGAGAATAATCTGAATGAAGACGGCAGCGTGAACATTCCCGAAGTACTTCGTCCTTATATGGGCGGCACGGAGAAGCTTGTTCCAAAGCATTAAACGGGATTTCAAGCTGATGACCTTCCGAGCGAGCGTCAAAGAGCGAGACGAGGAAGCGTCAGTCAGATTGAAATCAGATATTACGCTTATGAAACCAAGGAGTTATGAATGGATAATGAACGTCGCATGGCGGTCCTGATCGATTCCGAGAATGTATCGCCCAAATACGTGAAATACATCTTCGATGAAATCTCAAATTACGGGATCGCAACCTATAAGCGTGCCTATGGAGACTGGGCCAGCAGGACCAGTTCCGGCTGGAAAGAGATCCTTCTGAAAAATGCGATCACACCCGTACAGCAATACGGCTATACACAGGGAAAGAATTCGACGGACTCAGCCATGATCATTGATGCCATGGACATCCTTTATTCGGGAAGAGTGGACGGTTTCTGTATCGTGTCTTCCGATTCCGACTTTACTAGGCTTGCGGGAAGACTGCGTGAAGCGGGGATGCTTGTGATCGGTATGGGCGAGAAAAAAACGGTCGAGGCTTTTCGTACCAGCTGCTCATTGTTTAAATACCTGGAGGTACTTGCGGAGGAAGAGGACCAGAATCCTGAGATCAGCCGCGAGGAAGTGGAAGAAACGATCTTTAAGATCATTGCAGATAACGATGCAAATGACAAGGAAACGACGGTCGGGGAACTCGGCAATAAACTGAGTAACCGGCATGCTGATTTTGACGTGCGTAATTACGGTTATTCGAAGCTGTCAAAATTCTTGGACAGCATGAAGACGCTGCGTCTGGAACAGCACGGGAACAATATTCTGGTTACTCTTGCGGAGTCGGAAGTTCCCAAAGAAGACGTGGAAAAGATCGCCATTGATATCGTTTCCAAGGCCAAAGACCACAAAATGGGCTTACCGGAACTCAAACAGAAACTGGAGAGAAGGCTTCCGAATTTCAATATCCGCAATTACAAATATTCCAAATTTTCGCAATTCATCAAGGATATGGATGGCATGCGGGTAAAAAACAATACGGTCGAGAGAAAGGATAAGGGATGAATATAGCCATTCTGGGCGCGGGAGAGATCGCAGCCAAAATGGCGATGACCCTGCAACCGCTGAAAGATGCAAATTGCTATGCCGTAGCATCGAGAGATCTGATCAAGGCACAGGCGTTTGCGGATAAATACGGATTCAGACAGGCCTATGGCTCTTATCTGGATATGCTCGGTGACGATTATGTGGATCTGGTCTATATTGCAACGCCGCATTCCCATCACTATGAACATATCAAGATGTGTTTGGAGCATGGCAAGCACGTTCTGGTGGAAAAGCCGTTTACTGCAAATGCAAAACAGGCAGAAGAGGTCATTGAAATGGCTGATGAAAGAGGCCTGCTTCTTGCCGAGGCCATGTGGAGCCGTTATATGCCGATGGTAGGAACGATCCGGGAGGTGGTCTCCTCAAATCTGATCGGCAGGATTACATCCTTAAGTGCCAATGTCGGGTATCCGATGGAAAATAAGGAACGACTGAGAAAGCCGGAACTGGCAGGCGGTGCATTGCTCGATCTCGGCTGCTATGTCCTGCATTTTGCATCCATGGTATTCGGCGATCAGTTAAAGAGCATTTCGGCCTCCTGTACCAAACTGGAAACCGGTGTGGACGCGCAGGAGACGATCATGCTGACTTATCAGGACGGCAGGATGGCCAATCTGTTCGTGACGATGCTTGCGGAAACGGACAGGCGTGCCATGATCTGTGGGACGAACGGTTATATCGAAATAGAAAATATCGTGAATTTTGAAGCGATCCGCGTCTATAACCTCGAGCGGAAGATCATTGCAGAGTATGCTGCACCGTATCAGGTGACCGGATATGAATATGAAGTCATGTCGGCCATGCGCTCCATCAGGAACCGTTTCACGGAATGTGAAGAACTGCCGCATGACACGATCCTGCATACCATGCGGATGCTGGATAATCTGCGTGCGGCTTTCGGGATCGTATACCCGTTTGAACTGAACGAGGAAATGACACCTGCGGAGCTGGGTGAAGAGGCGGAGCAGGAAGAAGAGAACGCAAGAGAGTCTACCGTGAGGGAAATCTCCAATACGGCAACGCAGGAAACGGAGGAGAAGTAGAGAAGCAAAATAAATAATCAAGGACTCAGCACATAAGAATCCGCTGCGCGGATGGTGCTTCGTTACCATCGAGCTTCATATGAAGCTCGATAAATAATAAAAAACCGGCTCACATGACGGTATGAGTCGGTTTCTTTTTATGTTTCGTAAAAGCTTACTGAATTGCATTCACTGCTTTGGTCATACGGGAGATCTTTCTGGATGCCGTACTCTTATGATAGACGCCCTTCGATGCAGCTTTGCTCAGTTCAGAAATCGCTTCATTCAGAGCAACATTTGCAGCAGCCTTATCATTCGTATCAATCGCAGCATAAACTTTCTTGATATAAGTCTTTACTTTGGACCGGATGGCTTTATTGCGTTCGGTCTTTTTATTGATCACAAGAATTCTCTTCTTAGCTGATTTAATGTTAGCCATATCACACCTCCCATTTCAGCGTAAGGATCCATGATCCTCCAGGCAGTCTGATCGAGCCCGGACACGGACGTCTCGAATCGACACACTCAAATAGTTTAGTAGAAACAGGCACTAATGTCAATACTTTTTCTTGCAAATTTGTGCCGTTTCTCCTATACTTTGTTTTGACTTATGCTTATTTCTGACGCAATCAGGAACCAAAGGAGATTCCATGGATCGCAGTAAAATCCGCAATTTCTGCATAATCGCACATATCGATCACGGTAAATCCACACTGGCCGACCGGATCATTGAACGTACCGGACTGCTGACGAGCAGAGAAATGCAGGCACAGGTGCTGGATAATATGGACTTGGAACGTGAAAGAGGCATCACGATCAAGTCGCAGGCTGTCCGTACGGTATACCGCGCAAACGACGGGGAAGAATACATCTTCAACCTGATCGATACGCCGGGACATGTGGATTTCAATTACGAAGTCAGCAGATCGCTGGCTGCATGTGACGGCGCGATCCTTGTTGTGGATGCCGCCCAGGGAATAGAAGCGCAGACACTGGCCAATGTTTATCTGGCGCTTGATCATGATCTGGATGTCTTTCCCGTGATCAATAAGATCGATCTGCCGAGTGCCGAACCGGACCGGGTTGCGGCCGAGATCGAAGACGTGATCGGGATCGAGGCGGAAGATGCACCCAGGATTTCCGCAAAAAACGGGATCGGTATCGATGAAGTGCTTGAACAGATCGTTGCAAAGATCCCGCCGCCAACGGGAGATGAGGATGCTCCCTTAAAGGCTCTGATCTTTGACTCGATCTATGATTCCTACAAAGGTGTGATCGTATTCCTGCGGATCATGGACGGACGCGTTTCCAAGGGCACAACGGTCAGGATGATGGCAACCGGTGCGGTAAGCGAAGTGGTTGAAGTGGGAACCTTTGGTGCGGGTCAATTCATTCCCTGTGAGGAACTGAGTGCCGGCATGGTAGGGTATTTAACGGCCAGCATCAAGAACGTCAGGGATACCGCGGTCGGCGATACGGTAACCGATCATACCCGTCCCTGCGCACAGGCATTGCCCGGATATAAAAAAGTACTCTCCATGGTGTTCTGCGGTGTTTATCCGGCAGACGGCGCCAAATATCCGGATCTTCGGGATGCGTTGGAAAAACTTCAGTTAAATGATGCGTCCCTGCATTATGAACCGGAGACCAGCGTGGCTTTGGGCTTCGGTTTCCGCTGTGGCTTTCTGGGACTGCTGCATCTGGAAGTGATCCAGGAGAGATTGGAGAGAGAATATAATCTGGACCTTGTCACAACGGCACCATCCGTTATTTATAAAGTACACAAAACGGACGGGACAGTCATGGACCTGACCAATCCGACGAACCTGCCCGATCCGTCCGAAATCGATTATATGGAAGAGCCGGTTGTCTCGGCTGAGATCATGGTGACGACGGAATTTGTCGGCTCGATCATGGAGCTCTGCCAGGAACGGCGGGGCCGGTATATCAGCATGGAATACATGGAAGAGACCAGAGCATTGCTGAAATATGACCTGCCGCTCAACGAGATCATTTATGATTTCTTTGATGCATTAAAATCAAGATCCAGGGGATACGCATCCTTCGATTATGATATGAAGGGATATGAGCGAAGCGAACTTGTGAAACTGGATATCCTGATCAATCATGAGGAAGTGGATGCCTTATCTTTCATCGTGCATGCCGACAGTGCATATGAGAGAGGCCGCAGGATGTGTGAAAAACTGAAAGAAGAGATTCCGAGACACTTATTTGAGATCCCGATCCAGGCTGCGATCGGTTCCAAGATCATTGCCAGGGAAACCGTAAAAGCCATGCGTAAGGATGTTCTGGCCAAGTGTTACGGCGGTGATATCACACGGAAAAAGAAGCTGCTGGAAAAGCAGAAGGAAGGGAAAAAGCGCATGCGGCAGATCGGAAATGTCGAGATCCCGCAAAAGGCGTTTATGAGTGTGCTGAAACTGGATGAATCATAAGGATCGGATCGGACTCTATATACATATTCCTTTTTGTGTAAGAAAATGCGATTATTGTGATTTTCTCTCTTTTCCCGCGCACGCGGATGTGCAGCTTTCCTATATGGATGCATTATGTAAACAAATAGACGCAACGGACGATGATCGTTCTGTTGCGTCTGTTTATATAGGCGGCGGAACACCAAGCGTGGTCGCGCCGGAACAGATTGAAAGAATATTATGTAAACTAAACAAACGTTTTTGCATCGAAAAAGATGCGGAGATCACGATTGAGGTCAATCCGGGAACGGTTACGGGTGCACATTTTGACTGCTACAAACGTGCGGGGATCAACCGCCTGAGCATCGGGCTGCAGTCGGCATGGGACGATGAATTGAAACTGCTCGGAAGGATCCATGACTATCAGACCTTTCTGCAAACATTTCATGCGGCAAGGGAACATGGATTTGACAATATCAACATTGACTTAATGACCGCACTTCCGGATCAGACAGCGGAAAAGCTGCAGCATTCCCTTTCTGCGATCACGGCACTGTTCCCTGAGCATATTTCCGCATACAGCCTGATCCTGGAAGAGGACACACCGTTTTACGAGCGGTATGCCAAAGAACGCGCGGGTCTTCCCGATGAGGAAACGGAGCGTAAACTGTATTATCTGACGAGGGATTTTCTGCAAGAGAACGGATTCAAGCATTACGAGATTTCCAATTTTGCCAGGCCGGGTTATGAGAGCAGACATAACAGCGCCTGCTGGAGGCGGCAGGATTACCTGGGGTTCGGTCTCGGCGCGTCCTCATTGAACCACGGTATGCGTTATCATAACTGCAGGGATATGGAAACATATCTTGCGGATCCGTGCAAGATGGAAGAAATGCTTGTTCTCAGTGAGAAAGACTGCATGGAGGAGTTTATGTTTTTGGGACTTAGGATGCTTGATGGGATTTCCGTTTCTGATTTTTCCAAGACGTTCTCAGAGCCTTTTGATGAAGTGTTCGGGGATGCGGCAAAGCGTCTGATCGATTCCGGTTTACTGGAGCGGGAAAAGGACCATTTAAAACTGACAGATCAGGGGATCGACCACGGAAATTATGTTTTTTCATGTTTTTTGTTTCCCTGAGTGTTATTTGCTTGTTATTTCGTGATATTTTTGATAAAATAACAGTAGTTTTAAACTTTGGGGGAATATATGCATAAACTGAGTGAAGATCTGTTTCAAAATGCGGTCGATCTGAATGAGACCATCGTATTTGAATATGATATCGCAGGGGATTCTATTCGTTTTTCTGATAATCTGACCAAGTATATCCCGATCTCCCAGAATATTTCGGCATTTGTTGAGAATTTGATCACCAGAGGCAAGGTCCATGCGGATGACGTCAAGTCGGCCATTGCCTTTTTTTCGTCGCATAAGGGCGGCGGCAAGGTGCGCATGGAATACGTGCGCTTTCTTGATTTTAACGGAGAATACAGATGGTACCAGCTGAAGGGCAGGGCGCAGCTTGATGAACACGGAAAGCCTGTCACTTTGTTCGGAACGCTGACTTATATTGATGATGAAACAAAGCGAAGGAATGAAGAGGAGTCCAAGGAACACGACGAACTGACACATCTGCTCAAAGAGAAGGTCGTCATGGGGGCGGTCGATGCCTATATTCAGAATGCACCGAATGACGTGATTCCGAATATGCTGATCGTGGATGTGGACGATTTTGAAGAGTGGAGCGAGACGCACGGCGATATCAGCGGTGACGGTGCCATCATGGAGATATCCAAGATCCTGAAACGGGCGTTCCGCAGTTCCGATATGCTGGGTCGTCTGCCGGAAGACCGTTTTGTGATCTCCATGAAAGGAGTGCATGCGGTCGGAATCCTTCTGGAGAGAGCCGCATATTTAAGGCAGGCTGTTAAGGATGTTTTCAGCGATATCGAAAACAGCGGCGGGTTGACGGTCAGTATCGGTATTTCCGCGTTGGATATCAAAGAGGCATCTTCTGAGAAACTGTATAAGAAGGCACTGGATGCCCTGCAGGATGCAAAGCGTTCCGGAAAAGATACTTACGTTTTATACAGCGGCGAGTCCGAACGGATCGATACAAGCGTAAATCCGGTCCTTTCCACCAAAGAAATGGAACTGGTCCGTAATCTGCTGGATCCGATGTGTACGTGGGCATATGCCGTTGATGAGAATTACCAGCTACTGTATCGGAATGAGATCTTGCAGGAACGTCTGGGGAATACCAATTGCGGACTCTGCTATATCCAGAACAAAGGCTATGCGGAACCGTGTCCGGACTGCCCGATAAAGAGCATGGATTCCAAGAAGGCGAGCGTGGACAGCAACGTTTATTCGACTTCTTTAAGGACCGTGATCCCGACCCGTACGACACAGATCACGCTGCGTAACGGCAAACATATCTACATCATTGCTTCCGTCAAAGAGGACATTGAAAATCAGATCGCAGCGTTGGATGAGAGTGAAGTTCGGATCCAGAATGCGCTTTATCTGATGACGGATATCATTTGGGATGTGGACATTTCCAAGAATACCTGCGTACGCATGAAGGAAGTCAATATCGGCTCCGTCATGGACATGCGTATTGATAATTTCAAGCGGCTTCGTGACTACTATGTATCACATATTGTCTGTCCCGAGGATGCCAACGCCTTTCTGGAGGTTGCGGATCCCAAATACTTAAAACAGGAGATCCGTGTCGGCAAGCGTTCCATCTGCAGAGAAGTCAGACTGAAAAATCTGGAAGGAGAATATCGCTGGTACAATATCTATGCGACGTTCATGAAACCGGAGGATCAGGAAGATGAGTCGGAGATGCGTGCGATCATCGTCGCGCAGCCGATCCACGATTTCAAGCTACAGAGTCTGGCAGAAGCGGAGACCAAAGTCAAGTATGAGATCATGCGTCAGAAGAGTGACATTGCTCAGGAAATGGCGCTTAATTTTGAACGTACCGAGAACGTCAATGAGATGATCGGTATTCTGATCTATGAATACTACGTGCAGGAAGATTCGTATTATCTGTGTGCAACGTTTGACGAAGTATTCAAGATCGATCATAAGGCATTGTCCGGTGAATGGGCACTTCTCCGTGCCCTGCATTGCCATCAGGATGATCAGGAGAAATTCGATCAGTTTATCGAAGATATCGAGAAAACGCAGCAGACGCAGAAAGTTACCGTAAGGCTTTATAACCGTTATGATACGCCGGTATGGTATACGGTTTACGTGCAGCCTTTACGCGGACTTGATAACCGTCCGGTAAGATATCTGGGCACCTTCCAGAATGTCAATACGGAGATGGAGATCAAGGCGGAAATGGAATACCGTGCGGACTTTGATTCCATGACGGGACTTTACAATGCGGAGGCGTTTTACCGTAAAGCAACGGAATTGATCCATCTCAATGAGGAATCGATGTATGCGGTACTTTCCGTCGATATTGAGAAATTCCGGCTGATCAATGATAAGTTTGGGATTGAGATCGGTAACCGCTGTCTTGCCTACATGGGGAAGAGCATCCGTGAGATCATGCCCAAGAAGAGCCTGGCAAAACGCTACCAGGGCGACACGTTCACGGTATTGATGGAATACACAAGCGAACAGGATATTCTTAATTTCATCAATACGCTGACAAACCGTATGCG